>CAZFOI010000073.1:0-7415 GCA_964520605.1 uncultured Bacteroidales bacterium | reverse complement strand
CGGGTGCGGAGACTGTGCCAGGGCATGCCGCTTCAATGCTCTGGCAGCCGTGAAAGCGGTGAAAGCCGCATTAGAGCGCGGGTGCGGCTGGGTCACTCTTTGGGGCCCCACGGGGCTGGGGAAAACGCTGATTCTGCAGGTAGCGATTGCAGAGACCATCCGGGCGCAAAGGCAGATAGAGATTCAAAACGGACTGTTTGGTTTTCGTGACAGCGAGAAGCTAAAGGGCAGCCTGTTATCGTATTTGCGAATGCTTGCCGAGCAGCGCAAAGACAGTTCCGGGAATTACGGGAACTGGGGCAGCATGATCAAGCACATGGAAAGCTATGTGGAGGGCGACGTGACATTTGCCCAGCTTGACCGCCAGTTTGTATTGGGGTTCAAATATTTCCTTGATAAAGAGACCAAGACCAAAAGCGAAACCAGCCTTTCTGAAAACTCAAAGTATTCTTACTTTAACAAATTTCGGGCGGCCCTCAAACAGGCTGTTAAAGATGGTATCATACCATTCAATCCTGCAGAAGGAGTGGAGGGATTCAAGCAGGACGATCCGGAAAGAGAGTTTCTGACACTACAGGAGCTTCAGGCAGCCGTAAAGGCCGAATGCGATATCCCACAACTGAAGAAGGCATTTTTGTTCTCCTGCCTTACCGGATTAAGGTGGTCAGATATTCAGAAACTGCTATGGTCAGAGGTACAATACTCCAAGGAGCTGGGCTACTACATCCGCTTCCGGCAGCAAAAAACAAAAGGTGCTGAAACCCTGCCTATCTCCAACCAGGCATTTGAGTTACTGGGCGAACGTAAGGAAAATGATGAACGGGTATTCAAAGGTTTGAAATACTCGGCCTGGCATAACATGAAACTGCAGCAATGGATGATGCGGGCCGGAGTGTCAAAGACCATAACCTTTCATTGTGCCCGGCACACCTATGCCACGCTGCAGCTAACCCTGGGTACAGATATCTATACCGTTTCAAAGCTGCTTGGACACAAGGAGCTCAAAACAACCCAAATCTACGCCAGGATTATTGATGAGAAAAAGAAAGAAGCCGCCGACAAAATAAAACTAGACCTATGACAGCAGACCTGGAATTATACAGCCGGATTCTGTATCGTGATCTAAGACCATGGATCAATACAGGTTTTTCTGAAAACAAATTCAAGCAGGATCTTACAGAGGTAGAGGAAGTTCATGTGAAGATCCAACCACTATATGAGGTGGTATTTCCAAAGGCATTGTCATTCAAGCGCAAGTATTATAGAATGATCATTGACAATGAGGCAACCCGTTTTTTAAATGAATTGCACTCATACATCACAGAGAGTATAAATGATAAGGCCAGGGCTTTTCATGTTGATTATGCGTTGACCCGCACGCTGAACCAAAAGTTGCATGATCTTGCGATTGAACTGCAAAAAAGAGCATGTGATGAGGATGACTTTCTTCCGATGGAAGGCGGCAACACCACACCGGCAGCTAAGGCCGATGATTCTTACATCCTGCTGTATTTCAAACACCAACTTGTTCGACTCTATATGGAAGTGCAGGAAAATTTTGCAAAGCTGCAATCCTATCCCACCTTGACTGAAGAGGAAGTTTATCATAAATATTTTAATGAGCCGGGGCCCGTTCCATCTGTCATTGAGCCTGCCGAGGTAATGATTTCAGAAGATATGAAAGGGCAATACCAGGAGCCCAGGAAAACCTCCAGATTCAAACCAGTTGCAGCCGATTTCAGGCCTGAAAAAGACGGCATTATGCTTTATAAAGAGCTTGTTAAAATGCCTGATCGATTTGCTTCATTTGAACAGAAGCTATTTGATAATGGCTATATTGATTTGAATTACAATGCAATCAAAAAGCATGGTCAGAAGAATGAAATGGCGGCCATTTACCTGCTTCTCATCGATAAGGGATACTTCTACGGTAATTGTTTCCTCCCAAAAAGAAAAGTGATTAAGCCCTTGGATATTCGTAAGTTTCTGGATTACAGGTACCAGGCTGACCACGATAAACAATTTCGTGAATTAAGCAATCAAACAACCGAATACGAGCGAATCGTTTCGACTCATTATTGGATGGAAAACCTACTCCGATGTTAAATTGTGGCAATTTGCTGTCATTTTTCCATTTCAAATTTCCACTCATTTTGTTATACTGCTTTTAATCAACACCTTGTGTTGGCTGAAATTTCCATTTTCAAACTTCCAGGCAAGCTTTCCCAATTTTGTCTTGTCCTTGATCATCAAGGATGGCTTTAGCGCTAAAGTCCATTTCTAATTCAAATTGATAAGAAAATGGACGAGATATTAAAACGTCTTGATTCTCTGGAGCGATTAATCGAAAACCAGGGAGTCAACAATAAGGAAGTATTGAACCTGAACGAAGCCTGCCGGTACCTTGAATTATCGCAGTCGCACCTGTACAAACTTACCAGCACGGGAAGCATCCCATACTATAAGCCAAACGGCAAAAAGCTCTATTTCAAACGTGCTGAGTTGGATGCCTGGTTATTGCGTAACAGGTATGCTACCAATGAAGAAATTAGCTGTCAGGCTGCCGATTACCTGATAAGAAAGGGGAGGGTGAAGCTATGACAGAGCTATTTGATTTGATCCTCTCCCTATCGCAGGAGATCAAGAACATGAAAGCCTATCTGCAGGTATTCAGAAAAACACGCCTGGAGCGGTTTGGAGAATCCTGGATAGATGGACAGGACGTAATGGATGCACTGAATATCAGCAAACGCACCCTGCAAACGCTCAGAGACAGCAAAATGCTGCCCTATAGCCGCATCAATGGCAAATTCTATTATAAGGTGGCTGACATAGAAGCCCTTCTGGAAACAAATTATCAACCATCAAAACAGAAGCACCATGGAAGCCATAAGTAGAACAGCCATTCTGCAGAAAACGCACCAGGGCATCAAAATCTACGCCCACGTGCTGCGCAAATACTATCCCGGCCAGACAGTCCTTTCCCTTTCGGGGAAGGACTGTGCTCCGGCCAGAAACCCATTCAATAATGGGAAACCGACCCTGATGATAAGCCTTCGGGAAAATGGTGCTGAGCACTATGATACCGAAAAGGCCATCCCTGCCGGAGATGCATTTGACTTTGCCGGCCTACATTACAACAAAACCGGAGATGAGTTATTCAACTGCCTGAATGAAGATATGTTTCTCAGAATCGGACTAAATTTCTATGACAGAAGTACCATAGCATATGAAACATTGACAGGAGGAAACGATAAACGGTCAATGGGGCCACTGCCGGTATTCAGCTATTTCCGTGCCCCTGTTACCAACACGATTCCTGACCGGAAAACAGATGTTATGGAGGTGTACCAGCTAATTAAAGGCAATGATTTTATCAAAGCAACTTCAGAGTTAAGGTCAATACCGGATGCCAGGCAGGCCAGGAAATACAAGGCAAGATCCTTTGATTATGTGACTTTCTCGGGTTCGTTTACAAAAAGACACGACAAACAACTGTTGTCACATTCAGGATTGCTTACTATTGATTTTGATCATGTGACTGGCTTGTCTGATTTCAAACATGCCCTGATCAATGATCAATACTTTGAAACGGTACTGCTCTTCACTTCCCCTTCAGGTGATGGGCTGAAGTGGATCATTCCCATAGACCTTAGCCTGGCAAACCATCATGATTATTTCCAGGCTGTGGCTAATTACATCCACCATACCTACCATTTGAAAATTGACCAATCCGGGAAGGATGTGTCAAGGGCATGTTTCCTGCCACACGACCCTGATGTATTTATTCATCCCAAATATTTATGAGTCATGACAAAAAAAGTATTCAATCCGGCCGACTGGCTTGAGAAACCGGCTCAACCGGAAATTAAGCAACCAGTCAACAATGGGGCTTTGTCACAATGGGATGAAGTGGAAAAAATCATCAGGCAGATTGAGAAAAAACAAATTGATATTACTTCTGCCTATAGCGACTGGCGAAATATTGGCTTTGCATTTGCTGATGCTTTTGGAGAGAAGGGTAGGGCACCATTTGTTAGAATCAGCCGGTATTATCCCGACTTTTCAGAAACAGAATGCAATAAGCAGTATGACCAATGCCTGAAATCAAACGGACAGGGGGTGTCACTGAAAACCTTTTTCTACCATGCGAAGCAAGCTGGTGTTGCCATAAATAAACCAATACCACAAAACGAAGAAGGGTTGGAAACAGAGCAAATGCCAAACCTCCCGGACAGCCTGTTCTCAGAAATACCAGAATATTTCCAAAAGGTGGTTATATATTCATCTTCAAAAGAGGAGCGTGATATATTGCTTTTGGGTTCCGTTGCTGCTTTGAGTGCCTGTTTCCCGAATGTATATGGCATTTATGATGCAAGAAGGGTATATGCCAATTTATACCTGTTTGTCACGGCCCAGGCATCGGCAGGCAAAGGCAAGCTGGTACATTGCAAACAGCTGGTTAAGCCGGTGCATCAATATATGAGAGACCAGGCCAGAATGCTGAAAAGCCAGTATGAAGCAGAGCTGGCAGAGTATAATGCCGCCAAGGGAAAGGAAGAAGGACGCGAAAAGCCTGCCAAACCTCCGGAAAGATTGTTGTTTATTCCTGCCAACAACAGTGCCACCGGTGTGTTTCAATTGCTTGCCGACAGTGAAGGCAGGGGGCTGATCTTTGAAACCGAGGGAGACACCCTTGCGCAGGCATTTAAAAGCGATTATGGGAACTATAGCGATGGATTCCGCAAGGCCTTTCATCACGAAACCATTTCCTACTACCGCCGTACCGACCGCGAATATGTGGATATTGAAAACCCATGCCTGTCGGCCGTTTTGTCCGGCACACCGGGGCAGGTCCAGGCACTCATCCCCAATGCCGAAAATGGCCTGTTCAGCCGTTTTCTGTTTTACTTCATGAATGTAAAACCCATTTGGAAGGATGTATTTGCCCATCAGTCAGGACAGGGGCTTGATGCATATTTTGACACCCTGGGCGCTGATTTCTTTCAATTGTATAAATTGCTCCGCGATGGTTCTGATATACAGTTTGTGCTCAACGACGAACAGCAAAGGCAATTCAACGCCTTCTTTAAGCAGGTGCAGGCAAAATACTTGTCACTACAGGGAATTGATTATATGGCAACGATTCGTCGATTGGGTTTGATTGCTTTTCGTATCTGCATGCTATTTTCTGCTATGAGGATTATGGAAACCGGAGCGTATGACGAAAAGCTTCAATGCGACGATTCAGACCTTCATTCTGCCCTGTCCATTGTTCAGGTATTGATCAGGCATTCCAGCAGGGTGTTTTCTGAACTTCCGGCAGAGCCCGTGCCACCAAGAAGAAAGAATCGTAAAGAACGTTTTCTTGAGAGCCTTCCGGGCAGCTTTAACCGGCAGAAATATCTTGTAGTGGCACGGGATTTATCCATACCCGAAAAAACGGCCGAAGGGTATATTACGGATTTTTGCAAAAACAATCTGATCCACCGTGAACACCATGATCACTATATAAATCCCGTCACTTTAACGGATGGGTGACGGGCAAATTCAGGTTCAGGGTTTTAAGGATATGGAGGAAGTTAAGGAATGTTTTCCCCGGCTTCCTTTGTTTCCTTGATATCCTCATCGAAAGATTCTGATATTTTTTTCGCTTGCATGTGTTTTCTTTTCTTATATTAGCCAATTATTGACAAGACATCAATTGAATAGAAGCCATGATAGGTGAAAAAGTGCGTAAGTTGCGCGAGAGCCACAACATATTGTTGCGGCAATTGGCAGCAAAACTGGATATGGATACCGCCATGCTCAGTAAAATGGAGCGCGGCGACCGGGTTTTCAGAAAAGAAGATATAGAAGCACTGGCAGCGATATTCGATCAATCCAGGCAGGATTTGCTAAGCCTCTGGCTGGCCGATAAAATTGTTAAAACTGTTGCCAGCGAAGAATACCCGCTCGAAGCCCTTGAAATTGCCTTGAAAACAATCAAAGATGAAAGATAAACAGCAAGATACCATGAACGACAAATTGGATATGTCCTCCCCCGACCTGGTAAATGAGAACCTGGAGCGACTGGCTGCCTTATTTCCCAATTGCGTAACCGAAACCGAAAACGGCAGAGAGGTTGATTATGACCAGCTCAGGCAAGAGCTTAGCCATGCCGTGGTAGAAGGCAACAAAGAGCGCTATCGATTGGAGTGGCCAGGCAAGCGCGAAGCCATCGTAACAGCCAACCTGCCCACAACCAACACCCTCAGGCCAGTCAGGGAAGACTCCGTGAATTTTGACACTACCGAGAACCTCTATATCGAAGGCGACAACCTTGAAGTGCTCAAACTCCTGCAGGAAAGTTACCTCGGGAAAATCAAGATCATATACATAGACCCGCCATATAACACAGGGAACGATTTTGTATATAATGATAATTATTCAATAGAAAGCGAGGAGTATAAAGAGTCAAGCGGTTTAATTGATGAATACCAACGCAAGCTAGTACCAAATCCAGAATTATCAGGAAGGTATCATTCTGATTGGTTAAGCATGATGTATCCTCGCTTAAAACTTGCCCGCAATTTGATGACCAGCGATGGCGTAATTTTTATTTCCATTGACGACAATGAAGTTCATAATCTTAGGAAAGTTTGTGATGAGATTTTTGGTGAAGGAAATTTCTTAACCAATATCATTTGGGAGAAAAGGTTTACAAGGAGTAATAATTCAAAAACTTTTGCGACACTTACAGAGCATTTGTTATGCTATCGTAAAACCGAAGCATTATCAGAAATTAAAGAGCCAAGAAATGAAAAGGCCGACTCAACTTATTCTAATCCAGACAATGATCCGAGAGGTGTTTGGACAAGTGTATCATATGTAAATCCTGCAACCAAAGAACAAAGGCCAAATCTCTCTTATGAGTTATCTAATCCAATTACAGGTGAAAAAGTGGTACACCCTTCCAATGCTTGGAAATTTGAATATTCAAACTATTTAAAACATAAGGAGGAAAATAGATTGTACTGGGGTAGGGATGGTAGAAATACCTATCCACGTTTGAAGAGATTTTTAACTGAAATGGATGGTGGAATGGTTCCGGTGAACTTTTGGTCAAGACAAGATACTGGAACCACGGATGAAGCCAGTAAGAACCTTGAACAGTTAATGGGTGCCAAGATCTTTGATTTTCCTAAACCCATAGGACTTGTGCAAAAGGGCGCAAGAATGGGCCTAAAAGAAAATGATACTATTCTTGACTTTTTTTCCGGTTCAGCTACTACTGCTCATGCTGTAATGCAACTCAATGCGGAAGATGGTGGACAAAGGAAATATATCATGGTACAACTCCCAGAACCAACTGATGAAAAAAGTGAAGCATATAAGACCGGTTACAAAAATATTGCAGAGATTGGGAAAGAGCG
>CAZFOI010000072.1:0-7447 GCA_964520605.1 uncultured Bacteroidales bacterium | reverse complement strand
TCTTTCTTTATCAGACCCGGTTCCGAGAAGGATGCAGCCGACGGGTGAATGCCCACATGGGCATAATCGCTGATTTTTTTTACCAACCGAAAAAAAACCGGTGAGAAAAAAGCCAGGTTTTTATCCAGGTGCCCATAATCTGCGCACAAAAAGAAATAATAGGGCTTTATATTGTATTGCCTGTGCAAATCAAGCTGATAATCATAAGTGTCGTATGGGTCATTCTCCTTTCCGGTCAGAACCATGAACCTCTGTTTTAGTCCCTTCCAGTCTGCCGAGACAATGGAACGCAGGGATCCGAGCAAAGTCCGGAAAACGCCCCTTCCTTTGTATGCAAAGGCCACATCAATATCATAGGTGGGTACAAATTCAAACCGCCTTTCAGGAAAAACCGCCTCGGGAAAAATTTTCAACACTTCATCGCGCAACAACAGGGCGTAATGATCCACCACGGGAATATCCAGAAAGCCATGCCTGAATGCCATGCTTTCAGTGGCTTCAAACCTGCCGAAACGATCTCTTCGGTATGGCAGGTACTCTTCGTAACGGCTTAGCAGAAAAAAAACTGCGGAAAACACATCAAACGGCAATGCGGCCCTTTCTGCAGTCATGGGGAAAAGCAATGGCAAACCTTCATGTTGCAAAACAGCAGGATTGAGGTCCCTGATACCCTGTTCCATTAAAAGCCCCGAGGACTCAATAAAAAGCTCTTTATCCGACAATGGAGCCACCCCATAAGTAAGCCGCGGTCCGCTGTGGTTTAGAAATTCCTTTTCATTGGAACTTACCCTGCTGCTTACGCCGAGCAAATCTCCAAACAACACGGCAGCTGTATATTTCAGGCGGTTTGTGGCCTTTGGCGCATAAATAAGGATCATGCAGGGGATTTTTACAAAAATACAAGAACCCGCGTAAAGGTAAAAATCTTTTGTGAGCATGTGCTATATATCTGGCGATCTATAGCAGTCCTTCATCGGCATAGCTGAAGTACTTTTCTCCTGCAACAATAATGTGATCCAATACCGGAAGCTCCAAAAAACGCCCTGATTCCCTGCACTTTTTGGTAACAAGATTGTCATTGGCGCTTGGCTGAACCAATCCTGATGGATGATTGTGGCAAAGAATAACGGCAGAAGCATTGTCTTCGAGTGCCATTTTAAATATTTTTTTTGGATCAGCAACAGTACCGGAAACGCTTCCCTGGCTTACACACATCGTTCGTTTGATTCTATTGGCCCTGTTAAGGGTTATGATCCAGAACTCCTCGTAGGCAAGATCAGCAATTACAGGGTGTATGATTTCAAATGCATCCCTGCTGCTGCCAATGGACTTTCTCTGAAGGCCTTCACTGAATCTCCTTCTTCTGCCAAGCTCTATGGCAGCAGCAACCTTAACAGCCTTGGCATGACCAATGCCTCGAAATCTGCTGAAATCCGCAATGTTTAATTTGGAAAGTTCGGATAAATTATATGAAACGCTGTCTAGTATCTTTCTGGATAATGTAAGGGCAGATTCTCCCCTGGTGCCAGAACCCAGCAGCAAAGCCAACAGCTCAGTATCCGTAAGGGCGTTCTTCCCATAAGCCAGGAGCTTCTCTCTGGGGCGTTCATTTGCCGCAAGATCCTTGATGCCGGCAGAGATCAGTATTTCTTGTTTGGAGCATTCATCTTTCATACGCCAGGTATTTTTCTTTCGAATATATCTGGCAGCGGGAATAAAAAAAAACCTTTCTCGATGAAAGGTTCTTTTTGGTAGCCCGTAGGGGATTCGAACCCCTGTTACAAGGATGAAAACCTTGCGTCCTAACCCCTAGACGAACGGGCCGGGTGTATAATAGCCTTACTACTGCAGGCCGTTTACATATTTCATCAGGCCCGACTTGAGGTTGGAAGCCTTGTTCTTGTGAATCACTGAGCGCTTTGCCAGGCGGTCTACCAGTGAAATAACCTTTGGGAGGCTTTCCAGGGCCTGTTGTTTGTCCTGGGTGTTGCGAAGTTTTCTAACCGCAGAGCGGGTAGATTTAGCATAATACCTGTTTCTTAACCTCTTGGCATTGTTTGAACGAATTCTCTTCTTTGCCGACTTGTGATTTGCCATGTCTAAAATTGTCGTTTTTTTATGTCTTTTGGTAGCCCGTAGGGGATTCGAACCCCTGTTACAAGGATGAAAACCTTGCGTCCTAACCCCTAGACGAACGGGCCGGCTTCCTTAGAAAAAGGAGTGCAAATTTAATACATTTTTCCAATCCTGCAAAACCTGCAAATAAAAAAGTACAGGAATTTCACCCCGATTCGCTTCAGAAACAGCTTTCTTAAAAATTTATAACGGCTTGTAAGGGGAATTAAAAAAATGCATTATTTTGCATTTTCATTTTGTTGCCCCTTGTTGTAACGTCAAGGTTTTAAAGGCATACAGCATATTCCCTGAATTTTGGGACAGGGCGCAGATTCAACGAACCTGGTTTATGTTGAGATTGGGTTTGGGGTTTTTTTGTATATTTGTGTGCTTCAACAATTAAACGATAAAAAAGGAACCAAAGTCAGATTAACCAATACTAAAGAGAGAACTATGAAACATTTCAACTTTAAAACCTTTGCGCTGATGATCCTTGCTGCGGCCCTGCTTGGTGGTTGCAGTCTGAACAGGATGATTAAAACTTATGAAACCGGCATTGGCTACACGCCTGAAACCAATCCGCTCGAAAACCATGGAGGCCAGGTAGCAGCCAAGGTAAAGGGAGACATTGCTGCCGGATATTTCCACCGCCGGGCCATGCTCGAACTCACCCCTGTACTGAAATATGAAGGCGGAGAGAAAGAACTTCAGACAGTAACCCTGCGCGGATCCAAAACAAAAAGCCAGGGAAGTATGGTTAATCGGGACGTCGCCTCCAACTTCAACCTGAACAATGTGGTTGATTTCAAACCGGAAATGCTTGCTTCAGAGCTTACCATCAGAGCAAGGCTGTATCGCGAAGGCAAGCAAGATCGTGCTACCGTGCTGCCCGAGCGCAAAGTTGCCGATGGCGTGATCAACACCTCTCAGTTTATTCTGAATGATTTCGACCTGGCGCTCGCTCCTCATGGGTATGAGAAAGAAACCATCGTTACCAAAAGAGCAGATGTGTTCTTTGCTTACATGCGTCATGACCTGAACATGCGTCTCCCGCTGAACCGCGATGCCGCTGCCCAGGCAAAGATCAACGAACTCAGGGACTTCCTGAAGTTGGAATGGAAGATCAAAGCCATTGAAGTGAACGCCTGGGCTTCTCCGGAAGGTGAAGTGGCTTTCAACGAAAAACTTTCTGAAAATCGCTCCAAAACCGGTGAAAGGTATGTAAATGACCTTTTCCGTAGTCTGGAACGCGAAATGCGCAAAACCCTTGACAGACCTGCCCTTACCGTTCAGGCAAAAGGCGAAGATTTCGCAGGATTCATGACCAAGCTTAATGCTTCCAATCTGCCCGACAAACAGGCCATCGCCAATGTGATCAACACTCAGATTGCACCGGCCGAAAGAGAAAGAAGGATTAAGGACATGACCCTGATTTATGCCGAAATTGAAAAAATCCTGGAACCCCTGCGTCGCGCAGAGATTGTGGTTCACACTTATGAGCCAAAGAAAACAGATCAGGAGATTGCCAGCCTGGCCATCAGCGATCCTTCCAAACTGGACGAAAAAGAGCTGCTTTATGCTGCCACCCTTACAGACAACCTGCAAACCCAGCTCACCATTTACAAAAACGCCCAGCGTTTGTTCCCCCGCAGCTACAAAGGTTTCAACAATGCTGCCTATGTATATCTGAAAATGGGAGATGATGCCAATGCAGCTTCCGAATTGGAAAAGGCCAACCAACTGTCTCCCGGCATGCCTTGCGTACAGAACAATCTTGGTGTGGTAGCCGCCAAAGCCAAAGACGATGAAAACGCCAGGAAAATGTTTGAAGCAGCCAAAGCTCAGGGATTCAACGCCAATTATAACCTTGGTATCCTGATGATCCGCAAAGGCGAATACCAGAATGCCATCAATGCCTTTGCCGGTCGCACCTGCACCCACAACATTGCACTGGCTCAGTTGCTTAGCGGAAACGACAATGCCGCCATGAGCACCCTTGATTGCGCTCCTGAATCGGCTCATACTGCCTATCTTAAAGCGGTTATACAGGCCCGTCGCAACAACGCAGGTCAGGTTATCACCAACCTTACCAAAGCCATTCAACTGGATCCGGCCATGAAAGCCAAAGCCGCCAAAGACCGTGAATTCATCCGTTTCTTTAACCAGGCAGATTTTCAGGCACTGGTAAGATAACATACAGGCTTATGCCTATCAAAAAAGCCGCCTTTTCGGGCGGCTTTTTTTTGCACTGGTCTTAGCCCAGCCTGATCCGGGAAATCCCCCGGGGGTACTCCTTGTTGATGGTGTCAACAATCAACTCAAAATGTTCAGGGTAGGCAACAAAGTCAAGGGCATTCACATCAATGAGCAGCATACGCAAAGCGGGTTGCTGTTTCAGATAATCAAAATAGCTTTCCTGTATTTTTTCCAGATATTCATCGGGTATTCGCTGCTCATAATCCCTGCCCCTGTGTTTGATGTTTTGTTGCAGGCGTCTTGTGGATACATAAAGGTGAACCAGAATGTCGGGGCGGGGTAGATTGGCATTCATAATATTGAACAGTGTGATGAACAGCTGGTATTCATCGTCGTTGAGTGTTTTTCTGGCAAAAATCAATGATTTGTTCAAAAAATAATCCGAAATCGTGAAGTCAGCAAAAAGCTCCTGGTTGGCCAGTTCTGTTTTTAATTGCTGATACCGCTCTGCCAAAAAAGAAAGCTCAAGAGGGAAAGCGTACTTTTCCGGATTGTCATAAAATTTAGCCAGAAATGGATTGTCCTCAAACTGTTCCAAAATCAGTTTGCCATTAAACCTATTGGCAATTTTGGTGGCCAGAGTGGTTTTGCCGGCTCCGATGTTCCCTTCAATGGCAATATAATTGTACCTCATCATAAGTAGAAATTCCTAAGAGTAAACCGGACCGGCCGGATTAACCGCAAGTGGGTCTGAACATGCATTAAGCAATTCACGGATGGTTTTTCCAAGAACAGGATGCCGGATTTCAGATGCTATTTCAGCAAGCGGGAGCAGGGCAAACCTTCTGAGATGCATGCGTGGATGAGGAACCTGTAAACCCGGAGTGTCAATAATCTGCTCTTCTATAAGCAGAATATCCATATCAAGGGTCCTGGATTCCGGAGCATCAGAATCGCTTCGGTAACGGCCATGGTCCTTTTCAATTTCGAGCAATACCTGCATGAGGATTCCGGGCTCGAGGGTGGTTAGCAGACAAACTGCCTGGTTGTAGAACAAGCCCGGGGTACTCATACCCCAGGGTTCAGACAGATACAATCTGCTAACATCTGCCACCCTTCCGGCCCTCCGGTTCAGAGAACCTATGGCTGAAACAAAGCGGGGAGGGACATCATCCACATCTCCACCCAACAACAACCATGCACGGTATTCATTTAATTGCGTCATTGAAATAAGGGTCTTGCTCAGGCAAAAGTGAGGAAAAAAAACAAGACCTCAAAACGTTCTGCAGCTAAAAAGTTTCAGTTCTTCCAATGCCTGAATTGGTCAAATTTGCGTAATTTGCATGTAAAATTAAACATCACCCATATGAAGCAGTTTTTTAAATTCATGTTTGCATCACTCCTGGGCAGCATACTTGCCATGATGCTTGTCTTCCTGATCTTTCTGGGCATGCTCAGCTCCCTTGCGAGCCTCGGGAAAAAAGACACCACACAGATTGCCAATAATTCCGTGTTACACCTGCAGTTCAACACTGAGGTAGTAGACCGGGGCGGCCAGGATCCTTTTGACAGTTTTGATTTTTTGTCCATGTCTACCACCAGGCGCATGGGGCTTAATGACCTGCTCAGCACCCTGAAAAAGGCAGCCGGGGATGATAAAATAAAGGGGATACTACTGGATCTGGGCATGATCAACGCAGGCTATGCCACAATCGGGGAAATAAGGGAGGCTTTGGTGGAATTCAAGGAATCAGGAAAATTCATTATCAGTTATGGAGAAATGTATTCCCAGAAAGCCTATTATCTGGCCAGTGTCTCTGATCAGATACTGCTGCATCCCGAAGGCATGATAGCGTTTTTGGGAATCAATTCCGAAACCGTATTCCTCAAGAACATGCTTGACAAACTTGGCATTGATCCGCAAATTATCCGGCATGGAAAATACAAAAGTGCAGGAGAACCATTCTTTCTTGACAGAATGAGTCCTGAGAGCAAAGAACAGGTATCTGCCTATATTGGGTCCATCTGGAACAATGTAATTGCCGATATCGGGAAAAGCCGAAACATGACCGTTAACGAGCTGAATGATATTGCCAATGGAGCCAAAACCCGAAATGCATCCACCTCAATGGAAGCCGGTATGATAGACGGCATTAAGCACAGAGATGAGTTAAAGGCCATGATCAATGAGCTTATGGGTGAAAAACCCGATAAAGACATACCTATGGTTGGGTTTT
The DNA here is from genome assembly GCA_964520605.1 of uncultured Bacteroidales bacterium. Taxonomy (GTDB): domain Bacteria; phylum Bacteroidota; class Bacteroidia; order Bacteroidales; family UBA7960; genus CAZFOI01. Next base: position 899 of record CAZFOI010000072.1, on the reverse strand, counting down.
CCAGATACCAGAATGCCCCCATGCCAAAAAACATGGTGCAACCAAGAAGCCGCAACAAGGTGGCTGTTATTTATGCCAGTGGTTCGATCATGGATGGGGCAGGCAGTGAGAACATCATCGGTTCTGCCGGAATGTCAAAAGCCATAAGGGAAGCCAGAAGAGACTCTACCGTAAAGGCAATTGTTCTCAGGGTTAATTCACCGGGTGGATCTGCCATGGCTTCGGATGTCATTCTTAGGGAAGCAAGGCTTGCCGCTGACACAAAACCCCTGATTGTTTCCATGGGCGATGTGGCTGCATCAGGAGGTTACTATATATCCTGTGCAGCGCACAGCATAATTGCGAACCCGACAACCCTCACGGGTTCAATCGGAGTGTTCGGGATGGTGCCAAACATGCAGGGATTCTTTAATGACAAATTGGGCATTACTTTCGACAATGTGAAAACCAATGACCTGGCTGATTTGGGATCTCTGTCAAGGCCACTCAACAGAACCGAAAGAGCCCTTATACAGGAACAAATCGAACAGGTATACGATACCTTTACAGCACATGTGGCAACAGCTAGAAACATGCCTGTAGACATGGTCGACGAACTCGGACAGGGTCGTGTATGGAGTGGAAGTGATGCGCGCCAGAATGGATTGATAGATGAGTTTGGCGGCCTGGCCTATGCCATAAAAAAAGCTGCAGAAATGGCAGAAGTAGATAATTACAGGGTAGTGGAATATCCTTCCCGTAAGGATTTTCTAACCCGGCTCATGGAAGACTTCGGGGGAATCAGGGAGCGCAGAATTGAGAAGAAGCTGGGTTCCGCATATATTTTCTATCGCCAGATAGAAGAAGCCCGCAGGCACACAGGCATTCAGGCCCGCCTGCCTTTCGATATTCTGATTGAT
>CAZFOI010000071.1:0-7539 GCA_964520605.1 uncultured Bacteroidales bacterium | reverse complement strand
CAACCCTGACATAAAAGCACAGGAAAGCCTTCATTTCGTTTTGGGTTCTGAATATAATTTCAATGCATGGGACCGGCCTTTCAAGTTTACATCAGAAGCCTACTATAAAAGGCTGAGAAACCTTATTCCATATGAACTAGACAATGTACGCATCAGGTATTATGCTGAAAATTCTGCGAGTGGATATGCAGCCGGACTCGATCTGAAAATCAACGGGGAGTTCGTTCCCGGGGTTGAATCCTGGGCCAGTCTGTCTGTAATGGATACGAGGGAAAAAATTGATGGCGCCTGGTATATTGATGCTGAAGGAAACCGGGTGGCTGCCGGATACATACCCCGCCCAACTGATCAGCGACTGAACTTCAGCCTTTTCTTCCAGGATTTCCTGCCACGCAATCCATCATATAAAGTACAAATCGGGTTTGTGTATGGAAGTGGGCTGCCTTTTGGCCCCCCGGGCTTTAACCGTCAGCTCGACACCCTTAGAATGCCTTCATATAAACGAGTAGACATCGGCTTTTCCAAATTGATTCTCGGTGAAGAAAGACGGCCCGGAGAGAGCAGTCCCTTAAGACATTTTGAATCAATGTGGATTACTGCCGAGGTGTTTAATCTTCTTGAAATAAACAATACCATATCCTATCTATGGATTAAGGATGTTGAAAACCGGATGTTTGCCATCCCCAATTATCTGACTTCTCGCCTGATCAACATCAAATTGGTGGCCAGATTCTGAAAATATCTGACTTTTTGTCACCAGCAAAACCGCCTTTCTGTGTCAAATTTTCAAAAATCCTGCCGGGACCGGCATTGGCATAATCATTGGAACATTTGCTTAATAAAAAAGGAAATCATTATTGAATTAAACGAATCATAATACCATGGGCAAAATTATTGGAATAGACCTTGGAACTACGAATTCATGTGTTGCCGTAATGGAAGGCAATGAACCCGTTGTAATACCCAACAGTGAAGGACGGCGAACCACACCCTCAATTGTCGCTTTCACTGAAAACGGAGAGCGCAAAGTTGGAGATCCTGCCAAAAGGCAGGCCATCATCAACCCTACAAAAACCATATACTCTATCAAGCGTTTTATGGGCGAGTCCTTTGACTCGAGCAAGAAAGAACGTGACAGGGTAAGTTATGAAGTGATCAAAGGAGACAACAACACACCCAGGGTTAAAATTGACGACAGGAATTACACTCCTCAGGAAATATCTGCCATGGTTTTGCAGAAAATGAAGAAAACCGCCGAAGATTACCTTGGACATGAAGTAACCGAGGCTGTTATTACCGTTCCGGCATATTTTAACGACGCCCAGCGTCAGGCAACGAAAGAAGCCGGAGAGATTGCCGGATTAAAAGTCAGAAGGATCATAAATGAACCAACTGCCGCTTCCCTTGCATATGGCCTGGATAAAAAAGACAAAGACCTGCGTATTGCAGTTTTTGACCTTGGTGGCGGAACTTTTGACATCTCGATTCTGGAGCTGGGTGACGGGGTTTTTGAAGTGAAATCAACCAATGGAGACACCCATTTGGGAGGCGATGACTTTGATGATATAATCATTAACTGGCTGGCTGAAGAGTTTATTAAGGATGAAGGCATTGACCTTAGAAAGGATCCCATGGCCCATCAGAGACTAAAAGAAGCCGCAGAAAAAGCCAAGATAGAGCTCTCAAGTTCCAGTAGTACCGAAATCAACCTTCCTTATATCATGCCGGTTGATGGCATTCCAAAACACCTTGTAAGATCCCTTACAAGAAGTCAGTTTGAGCAAATGGCAGACAAACTCATTCAAGCCACTCTGGAGCCTTGTAAAAAAGCACTGAAAGATGCCGGTATGAGTCCATCTGACATAGACGAAGTAATCCTGGTGGGCGGTTCTACAAGAATGCCGGCAATACAGGAAATTGTAGAAAAGTTTTTTGGTAAGAAACCCTCCAAAGGAGTTAACCCCGATGAAGTTGTGGCATTGGGTGCCGCCATTCAGGGTGCCGTTCTAACAGGGGAAATCAAGGATGTGCTTTTGCTTGACGTAACCCCGCTATCTCTTGGTATTGAAACCCTTGGTGGTGTGTTAACAAAATTGATTGAGGCCAACGCAACCATACCCACCAAGAAAACCGAAGTATTCTCCACGGCAGCCGACAACCAGACTTCTGTAGAAATTCACATCCTTCAGGGAGAAAGACCAATGGCAAAGGATAACAGAACCATTGGACGTTTCCACCTTGATGGTTTGCCACCTGCCCCGCGAGGCATTCCTCAGATTGAAGTAAGCTTTGATATTGATGCCAATGGGATATTGCATGTATCAGCCAAAGACAAGGCTACCGGAAAATCTCAGCAAATCCGTATTGAAGCATCCAGTGGTCTTACAGAGGAAGAAATTAAAAAGATGAAAGCCGAAGCTGAAGCCAATGCCGAGAAAGATCGCAAACTTAAAGAAGAGATTGACAAAATCAATGCAGCTGACAGCATGGTGTTTCAAACCGAGAAACAACTCAAGGAATTCGGTGACAAGCTCCCGGCCGACAAAAAGGGGCCCATAGAAACCGCTTTGGAAGATCTGAAAACAGCTCATAAAAACAAGGACGTTGCGGGTATTGATGCCGCAATGGCAGCACTTAACAATGCCTGGCAGGCAGCCAGTGCTGAAATGTACCAGGCAACCCAGTCTGCAGCTGACAATGCAGCTCCCAACGCCAGTGCAGACCAGGGGAAAACGGACGGAGAGGTTACCGATGTTGATTTTGAAGAAGTGAAGTAATCTTTCCCTTTTGGAAACACAAAGCCCCGGAAGCTAGAAAGCTTCCGGGGCTTATTTTTATTATAAACATCCTATAACAAACTTCTTACAACCGACAAAGCCCTGTCATAATCCGGATGATCGGCAATTTCCTTTACAAGCTCCACGTATTGTACCATGTCCTGAGCATCAATGATAATGATGCCTCTTGCCAGCAAGCGGAATTCTTCAATCAAAAATCCATACTTAACTCCAAAGTCTACATCACGGTGATCCGATACGGTAACAATTTTGTCTATGCCTTCGGCTGCACAAAACTTCTTAAGGGCAAAAGGCAGGTCACATGATATGGTAATAATCTGAACATTGTCGAGTTTGGAGGCTTCCAGGTTAAAACGACGTGTCTGCGCAGCACAGACATCCGTGTCTACACTGGGCACCGATGAAATGATCTTGACTTTCCCTTCATAATCACTAAGCCTGACTGAGGAAAGATCGTTCTTCACCGCAATAAAATTTTTTGCATGCATGCCAGTTTTCACCAGTTTGCCCATCAGGGTGACAGGTCTTCCTCCAAAAGTTATGGCGTTTGTATTGCGCTTCATATAATTGTATTTAATTAAAATCCGTCAGATACTCCGGACAATGCAATGACCGGTATGGCCAGATTAAGAATATTTTCCGGCATCATTAACACAAACAAACTCAAAATTGATTTGTTTAGGTCTTCGAAAAATAATACTTACTTCCTGTCGAAGAAAGGGTTCTTTGACTCTGCACTCAGGGGCACGGCGTATACAATTTGAACATCTTCTCCCAGCAATTTCAGCTCCCTGGCTGCAACTCCGGCTGACCACATGATTCTGTTATCCACCCTGTTATCCATGGCAACAGCTACGGCAGATCCTATGGCAATACCCAAATCACCGGTGTTGAAAGCACAGGGAATCAATGGATGTGCATCCTTGGCAGCACAATCCCTAAAGCCACAATATCCACACTGGGAAAGACCCATTGATTTTATTGATGTTCCAAAGAGTACCACAACATCAGCTGACTTTAATACATTGTGGGCATCACGGATGAAAATCTGGTTATCCTCCTTCTCCCCTATCTCTCTCATCCGGCTGGCGAGTTTCTGGATGTCCCCATCGGTCACTATGGCCATCTGAAGATTGGAGCGGCCTCTTGCCTTGGGTGCCGTTCTCGCCGCCATGATCATTTTTTTTGCCACATCGAGCAGGGATTCCATTCGAGAATCCCTTTCTGTAATAATTGTCATATTCTTAGGATAGATCGGTAAATTTTGCAATGCTTTCTATATAGGCCAGGGGCAAAACCACCTGACGCTCAGGATCATTATGTTTGGCTACCACAAGCTCTACATGCGCTTTCCCATTGGTTTTTTCTTTTCCGGGTACCAGGTCACTCCTGTGAAGAAACAATACTGTATCGGAATGCTCACTCAGGTATACAGGAACATCTCTAATGTCTGGCCTGGGTTGTCCGAACCCTGGAAATGCAGAGGGGATCTGAGAAAACAATAAAACCGGAATATTCAGCTCAGCTGCCATCTCTTTTATGCCCTTAACAACAACAGAAAGTTCTTCTGCCCTGTTTCCGAAATTACCCTCAAGAGAGGATATCAGTTCCAGATAATCAATAATAATAAGATCTGCTTTGTGCCGGAGCTTTAGCTGCCCACACTTGCGCACAAGCGCCTCAATGGTCAGAGAAGGAGTGTCGTCAAGGAAAATACTGGCTTTTGCAATGCCACTGACCAATGACAACATATGGTCTCGCTCACTTGCTTTTAAGGATGCTTTTTGAAGCTTTTCGAGAGACATCCCCGTTTCGCTCTCAATTATTCTATTGGTCATTTTCTGACTGGAACGTTCGGCAGAAAAAATCGCAACGGAATAATTGTTCTTTATGGCGAGGTTGTTGGCAACTGACAATAAAAAAGCGGTCTTACCCATTCCCGGCCTGACCGCAACTGTTACCAACTGTCCTTTTTGAAATCCCCCGGTAATTGCATCCAATGCTTTGAATCCACTGGAGACTCCTGATAAACCCAGGTTCTTACCAAAATCTTTTTGAAGTGTTTCGTTTACCAGCTCACGGATGCTGGTAAACGCAAACACCTCTGGCTGCTCTGTGACTTCTAAGGTGTTTGGGTCCATGATGATATAGTTTTAATTTTGAACGCTTGAAGCACTGCAAGATAATCATTTTTCAGCATTAATAAAACAAAAATGAACTTTCCGGATGCCTCTATTGTTCTAATCAATGGCCCTGATAAACATCGGGTTAAATCAGATAAATGGAACCAATCAGATGATCCGTTATTCAATAAGCGATCTGGAAAAAATAACCGGGATTAAAGCGCATACCATTAGAATATGGGAAAAGCGCTATAAAATCATATCGCCTGAGCGAACCCCTACAAACATACGATACTATCAGGACGGGGATCTCAAAAAGCTATTGAATATCAGCACCCTGAACCGTCATGGCATGCGTATTTCAAATATTGTAACCATGCCCGATACAGAAATCATACAAAAGGTTACTGAAATAACCGGAAATGCGGGCGACCATGAAAGCCATATAAACAGCCTGGTGCTCTCAATGATTGATTTAAATGAAGATACTTTTGAGCGCACACTCTCCAATGCCATTTTTAAAATCGGATTCGAAAAAACGGTCACACATATTCTATATCCTTTTCTTGAAAAAGTGGGTGTTTTGTGGCAAATTGGCAGCATCAATCCGGCACAGGAACATTTCATTGTATCCCTGATAAGACAAAAACTCATCGTTGCCATAGATGCTCAGGAAAGCAAACCTCTTCCGGAAACCAAAACCTTCCTTTTGTTCCTGCCGGAAAAAGAACTGCATGAATTGGGATTGCTTTTTTACAGCTACCTGCTGAAAAAAAACGGATTTCGGGTAATCTACCTGGGCCAGTCAGTACCTTTCGATGATCTGATCGAAGTCCTTAAAATCAGAAATGCCGATTACCTGCTTACCTACTTTGTTGCGGCACTTGCCCCGGAAGAAATTCCAGACTATCTGAATAAGATCTCCCGCTCATTGCCCGATAAAAAAATCTGGATAAGCGGGATTCAGACATCAATGCAGTCTTTAAAGCACCCACCTAATGTATTGATAATCAAGAATGCCGAATCATTCAAAGAATTGATTTCCAAAATACATTAATTTTTTCTGCCGACAGAAAGCCTGCGCTCATGCAGGCTTTTTTTTTATTGGGCCCATATAAAAGCCATTCAGGCAATTGTTAAACAAGTTTCATAGTCAGTTTTTTGCATATGTTACGTCATTTTTGTAATTTTATTATACAAATGAGTTTTAACAGTCAATGAAACTAAGGTATTGGCAAACTGAATTTGTTAAAATTTTAAAATTTTATTCAGGCGATTGTTTTTTTGTTTAACTTTAGTCTAAATAAATTAAACAAACAATAAAAACATAACGGTCATGACAGCAGTAGAATTCAACTATAAGCTTCTTGGTTTGCAAAAAAATCTGAAATATTTTGCATATACCCTTACCTCCAATTATGAGGACGCACAGGACCTGGTTCAGGAAACCTATCTTAAGGCCCTGACCAACCGTGATAAATTTACTGCCGACACCAATCTGAAAGCCTGGACATTTACAATAATGAAAAACACTTTTATTAATAATTACAGGCAGAGTGTCCGTAACAACACCATTCTCGACAAGACAGACGATCTCTACTATCTCAATCTGTCCAAAGAAAGCAGTATCGGTTTGCCGGATGCCAACATCAGTGTTAAGGACATTCACCGTGAGATCAAGCGTATTGATGAGGATCAGAGGAAACCTTTTGAGATGTACAACCAGGGTTATAAGTACAAGGAAATTGCGGAAAAACTGAATCTTTCCATTGGAACCGTAAAAAGCAGGATCTTTTTTACCAGGAAAAAACTGATGGAATCACTTGAAAGTTAAAACACCTGATTATCCTGAAACACACACAAGCCCGGCCCACAAACAGCCGGGCTGTTTTTTTGATGATACCTCATAATATATTATTTTTGCCATTTGCCGAAGACCAGATAATTTTGCCCTATGCGCGTATTTAAATTCGGAGGAGCATCGGTAAAGGATGCTGCTTCCGTCAGGAATGTAGCCAATATCATCAGACAATACGGAAATGGCCCGCTTGTGGTGGTCGTATCTGCTATGGGTAAGACAACAAATGCCCTGGAACGGCTTACTTCTTACTTTATGAGACAGGAAAGAGATTCCCTTGAGGCCTGCTTTGAGGAAATCCGATCTTTTCATTATGGTGTTGCTGCTGAATTATTTGGAGACGATACCCATAAAGTATTCCCTGTTCTGGAACAGAGTTTTTATCATCTTCTGTATTACATTCGAGAGAAACCGGGCAATAACTATAACTATGAATATGATCGCATAGTCTCCACAGGGGAACTGGTATCTTCACAAATACTTAGTCATTTCCTGAATCATTCCGGAATACGCAATCAATTGTTTCAGGCACAAAAGCTGGTAATTACCGATGCCCATTTTCGTGATCCTTCGGTAGACTGGATCCTGACCCAAAGGGTAGTGAAAACAATGTTAATGCCTTATATGAAACCGGCCAGAGGCAGCAACAAACCACAGGTGGTTGTTACACAGGGATTTATTGGCGGAACATCCCAGGGTTTTACCACCACACTTGGCCGAGAGGGCTCAGACTTCTCTGCGGCCATACTTGCCTACTCTC
>CAZFOI010000070.1:0-7614 GCA_964520605.1 uncultured Bacteroidales bacterium | reverse complement strand
GCCCTGAAAAATCAGGTCATTGAAGGTGTAATTTCGTCCTTCGATGGCACTCGGCAGATACACCTGAGGGAACAGGTCTGTTTTGGACAAATCCCGGGAAATCCTTGCCAATCCGCCCCCATAGGAAGCCAGCCAGAAATTTCCCTGATGGTCTTCCCTGATGGCAAGCACTATGGGTGCTGCACTAATGTGCGGGGCATTGGTAATACCCCTGAAGGTACGAAAATTGCCGGTTTGTCTGTCAAGTATCTGTAAATCACCCTCCCTGGTAGATACCCAGATACGGTTGGCCCTGTCTGCATACACCATGCGTACCTCATTGGATATCAAACTCATATCCTTTCCGGGTATGGAGACATATTGCTGGGAGAGACCACTTAAGGGATCATAGGAAATCAGGCCTCCATCAAATGTTCCTACCCATAACACCCCATCCCTGTCGAATGTCAGGGAAAAAACATAGGTATTTGCCGTAAGCAACCTGTTCTCAATGAATCGGAACTGCCCTGTTTCAGGATCATAAACATTAAGCCCACGGGCGGTTCCAACCCAGATTTTACCGTGTTGGTCAACAATCAATGCATTGATCTGATTGGATCTAAGGCTGTTTGGATCATCCGGATCATGCCTGAATACCAGAAACCCATAGGAGTCATAGCGATTGAGCCCGTCATTGGTCCCCACGTAAATAAACCCTGAATGATCCTGAACAATGCTGGTTACATACCCCTGGGAAAGTCCCTGCTCATAGTTCAGTTTTTGGAAAACCAAGGGGGGATCTGTCTTTGCAACGGCCGCCGGACCTGAGCCAAACACAAATATGGCCGCCAAAACAGCAGGGAGAAAATGAATATTTCTTTTTAAACGAAAAAACAGCATGCCGGGGGTGTGTGGGATGCTGTAAAAATAAGAAAAAAGATTATAGCTCCCATGCTGTATCAGGGAATGTGCATAAACTTATGGGACTGCAGGGAAACCTGCCATTTGGGATGCTGCTGCACATAGTCTGTAATGATGGATATCATTTGTTTGTATTGGCTCCATTCGGGTTGAAGCATAAGCATGCATTTTCCCTTAACCAGGGCAGCGTATTCCTCTGCCCTTTTCAGATCGGCCTCATGGGAAACTATGACCTTCAGTTCATCGGCCATAAGCAACAACTCAGCAAGCGGAGGGGCATTGATTTTTGGCGAAAGGCATATCCAGTCGAATTGCCCGCTGATGGGATAGGCTCCGGAAGTTTCAAGAAAAAGCGTCATCCCGGCCTGTTTCAGGGCCCGGCACAGGGGATTCAGGTTGTACATCAGGGGCTCCCCACCGGTAATTACCACCGCCCTTGAGGGGAATGAGGATACTCTTGCCACAATGTCGCTCAGGCTGGTAAGCGGATGCAGTTCTGCATTCCATGACTCCTTTACATCACACCAGTGACAGCCCACATCGCATCCGCCAATGCGCAGGAAAGCGGCGGCTTTTCCGGTATTGTAGCCTTCGCCCTGAATGGAATAGAACATCTCCATCACAGGAAGCAGTAAGCCGTCCCTGAGCAGGTCCCTCTGATGGGGATCCAGTTTATGCAAATGTTCTGCGCTCAATGGCCTAATAGATTTCTTTTTTTGCTGCTTTGAGTGTGTTAATCAGCAGGGAGACTATGGTCATGGGGCCTACGCCGCCGGGAACCGGTGTTATCCATGATGCCAGGGGAGCCACCTCGTCGTACTTAACATCCCCAATGAGTCTGAACCCTGATTTGGTTTCCTCAGAGGGTACCCTGTGAATGCCCACATCAATAACCACGGCACCGGGTTTCACCATATCGGCCGTAACGAATTCCGGTTTACCGATGGCTACAATCAGGATATCCGCCTGACGCGTAACTTCTTTTAGATTTTTTGTCTTGCTGTGACAAACCGTAACGGTGCAATTGCCGGGTTCTTCATTGCGGCTCATCAGCACCGCCATGGGTTTCCCTACGATATTGCTGCGCCCCAGCACCACACAGTGTTTGCCGGAAGTCTCAATACCCGAGCGCATGATCAGCTCAAGAATCCCATAGGGGGTGGCTGAAATATAAGAGGGCAATCCAATGGCCGTACGACCCACATTCACCGGATGAAAACCATCAACATCCTTTTCAGGCCGGATGGTTTCAATGACCTTCTGATTGTCTATGTGAGCCGGCAGGGGCAATTGAACGATAAGCCCGTCAATTTCCGGATCATTGTTAATAAACTCAACTGTCTCCAGCAATTCCGCTTCGGTAATGTCTGCAGGGAAGCGATAGGTAGACGAATCAAAACCTACCTCATGGCAGGCGCGTGATTTGCTGCTGACATAGGTTTCGCTGGCAGGATCTTCTCCCACCAGAATGGCTGCCAAATGGGGTATTTTCTCCCCGGCATCTTTCATTCGCCTTACCTCATTGGCAATTTCGGTGCGAATATTCTCAGCTATTTGCTTTCCGTCTATCTTTCTCATATTGAACTACTTTTTTTGATATTTTTATCTGCGCCTCATCATTCCGGCCAGTTTCGCCGGGCCTCCGGTAGTCATCATTCGCATCATTTTCCGAGTATCCTCAAACTGCCTCAGCAACTGATTCACCTGCTGCACGCTTGTGCCGCTGCCCTCGGCAATCCGCTTGCGGCGGGAACCATTGATAAGGGCAGGATTTTCTCTTTCCTGGGGGGTCATGGAGTAAATCAGGGCTTCAATGGATTTGAATGCATCGTCTTCAATCTCCACATCTTTCATTGCCTTGCCCATGCCCGGAATCATGCCCATCAGGTCCTTCACATTCCCCATCTTCTTGATTTGCTGCATCTGTGAAAGAAAATCATTGAAATTAAACTGATTTTTGGCAATTTTCTTTTGCAGCTTACGTGCTTCTTCCTCGCTGTATTGCTCCTGGGCCTTTTCTACCAGTGACACAATATCGCCCATACCCAGAATGCGATCGGCCATACGCCTTGGATGAAACAAATCCAGGGCATCCATTTTTTCGCCAATACCGACAAACTTAATGGGTTTGTCTACCACCGAACGTATGGTAAGGGCAGCCCCACCGCGGGTATCCCCATCAAGTTTGGTCAGCACCACCCCGTCATAGTCCAGGCGGTCATTAAACGCCTTGGCCGTATTCACGGCGTCCTGGCCTGTCATGGCATCAACCACAAACAAGGTTTCATGAGGATTCAGGGACTTTTTAAGGGAAGCAATCTCTTCCATCATGGCCTGGTCTATGGCCAGACGGCCGGCGGTATCTACAATGACCACCTGATGCCCCATGGTTCTGGCATGGGTCATTGCCTTGCGGGCAATACCAACCGGATCCCTGTTCCCATCCTCAGAGAACACCTCAACGCCCACCTGTTGTCCAAGAACCTTAAGCTGGTCAATGGCTGCAGGACGGTAAACGTCACCGGCAACAAGCAATACCTGTTTGCTTTTTTTGGATTTCAGATAATTGGCCAACTTGGCGGAGAAGGTGGTTTTACCACTACCCTGCAAACCAGCCACCAGAATTACGGCCGGATTTCCTTTGATGTTTATTTCCTCGTGCGTACTACCCATTAGCTCCGTAAGCTCCTGATGCACGATTTTAACCATCAGCTGACCCGGAGACACAGACGTAAGCACATTCTGTCCCAGGGCCTTTTCTTTAACAGAATCCGTAAAGGTTTTGGCAATTTTAAAACTTACGTCGGCATCCAGCAGGGCACGCCTTACGTCTTTAAGCGTTTCTGCAACGTTTATCTCGGTAATATGGCCCTGACCCTTTAAAAGCTTAAATGCGCGGTCGAGCCTGTCGCTCAGATTCTCAAACATATCAGTGGATTGGATTAACATGCAAAGGTATCAAATCTTAATGTATCAGCCAAAAAATGCACCCCGGCTTAAAAAAATGCGGAGGCCTACGCGCTCCAGAGAAATGTTATTACCTTTATTTCTGAATTGAAACATGATTTTTTGGTACCTTTGCCAATTGAATTTTGCCAAAAAAGGCTGGTAAAAAAATGGACAAAACGCCCCGGCATATACCTGAGAGGCCATGGCAGGTAGTTCGTTACGACGAGCTCAAAGCCCAGGGTGGGTCTATCTATTTCGATGTGGATGATTTCGAAGCCATCATCGATTACTATATATTCAGTTTTGATCATGAGAAGGCGCTCGAAATAACCGAATACGCCTGCACCCTGCATCTCCACACACCTTCCCTGCTGCTGCGAAAGGCCCAGCTGCTTGCCGGTGTGAAAAAGGAGCAAAAGGCACTTGAACTTTTGGAGCAGGTAGAAAAAATGGAGCCTGGCAATAACGACATACTGCTTACCAGGGGCGCTGTGTATTCTCAGCTTCAACATTATGAAAAAGCCATAGAACAATTCAGCAAAGCAGCCCAATCGGGCACGGAACTGGATTATATTTATTGCAGCATCGCCTTTGAATATGAAAACCTGGGGAACTTTGACAAAACCCTGGAATACCTGAAAAAGGCCCTTGATGTAAACCCGGATAATGAAATTGCCCTTTACGAAGCGGCCTATTGCTTTGATTTGCTGTCCCTTTTTGAGGAAGGGGTGGCGTTTTTCACAGAACTCTTAGACAAAAACCCCTATAATGCCGAGGCATGGTTCAATCTTGGGGTATCCTGCTCCAATGCCGGAGACAATGACAGGGCATTGGAGGCCCTGGAGTATTGCCTGGCCATAGACCCGGAGCACCCCCAGGCCTTGTTCCACAAGGGTTATCTGCTTAGCCTCATGGAGCGTATCCCCGAGGCCATTGAAGCCTATAACCAGTCCCTGTTGCCTGATGATCCTGATGGCACCAAATACTATTATCTTGGAGAGTGCTACGAAAAACTGGAAGATTACACCCGGGCGCGTGAGTTTTACAAGCAGGCCATAGACAAAGACCCTCGCATTGTTGATGCCTGGGTAGGCATGGGCATTTGTGAACTGGAAAACGATCATTTTAAAGAAGCCCTTTGCTACTTTGAAAAAGGCCTGGAATTGGATCCGGGAAATGCCAGCTATCATTGCCTGGCAGCCAATGCGAAATTTGCCATGGGGCGAAAAAAAGAGGCCTATGCCGATTATGAGAAAGCCCTGGAACTGGAGCCGGAAGATCCGGAAACATGGATAGAGTATGCTGAGATTATTGCCTCCGAAAATCGCTTCAAAAACGCATCCGAAGTTATCCGCAGGGCTACTTCAGCCTTGCCGGGAAATGCCCGGCTTTTATACCATCTGAGCGGTTATCTGCTGTTGGCGGGCAAGGCAAAAGAAGGCATACTCTTTCTGGAAGAAGCCCTGACCCTCGATTTTCAGGAACACCCTGTCTTGTTTCAGGTGTTTCCGAATCTCAAGGATCAGGCAAGTGTTTTGGAAACCATAGAACTGTTCCGCTCATGAGCATTTCACTCAGGCTATTGCCAGAAAGAGAGCCCAAACCAAGACAAAGGGGCATAAGCATGGTTATGGATAAAGGCCTTGGCATGAACCAGGCCAGGGATCTGATGGAAACAGCCGCTCACCTCACAGACTATATCAAACTTGGTTTTGGCACATCCATTGCTGGCAATGACCCAAGAGAAAAAATCAGGCTCTATCGCGATAACGGAATTAAAGTATATGTGGGGGGCACCTTGTTTGAAGCATTCATGATCAGGGGCCAGGCTGATGATTATGTCAGATTTTTAGACTGGCTTGATGTAGACGCCGCCGAGATCTCGGATGGGTCTATTCGCATGGAGCATGCCCAAAAATGCGAATGGATAGAAAAACTCTCAAAAACCCGCACCGTACTTTCTGAAATTGGCGCAAAAGATGCGGGGGTGGTATTGGAACACCAGAAATGGGTAGAAGAAATGGCCCTTGAACTTCAGGCAGGAAGCCACCTGGTTATTGCCGAAGCCAGGGAAAGCGGAACGGTTGGCATATACCATGACAGCGGCAAAGCGGATACAGATCTGATCAGCCGCATCCTTAAGGAAATCCCTGCCGAAAAAATCATGTGGGAAGCCCCGATCAAATCCCAGCAGGTGTGGTTTATCAACAAACTCGGCGCATCGGTAAATCTTGGCAACATCGCCCCTGCCGATATTGTTCCATTGGAAACCCTGCGTCTTGGCCTGAGGGGAGACACCTTTTTCAGCTTTCTACCCGAAGATCTGCAGGCTTACAAGCTTTAACAAGCCCTTTGCTAAACTCCCCTAATTCTTTATCAATGCGAAGATCACTGCAGGATTATATCTTATTGTTCCTTAAAGGCAGTGCCATGGGAGCCTCTGACGTTATCCCGGGGGTTTCCGGAGGCACCATTGCATTTATTACCGGCATTTATCAGGAACTGATTCATAGCATTCGTTGCGCAGATCGCAGTTTTTTCAGGCTGTTGCTTTCATTTAAACTGCAGGATGCTTTTCAAAGAATCAACGGATTCTTTCTCATGGTCGTTTTCAGCGGCATCCTGATCAGTATTTTCAGTCTGGCAAGGGCAATCAGCTGGTTGCTGGCCAATCATCCCATGATGGTCTGGTCATTCTTTTTTGGACTGATTATAGGATCCGCATGGTTTGTTGCCCGCTCCATAAGCCAATGGAATCCATTGAATATGTTGATGCTTGGCCTTGGTTCCCTGATTGCCTATTATATTACCATAGCCAGCCCGGCTAACACTCCCGATGCCCTTTGGTTTGTGTTCCTAAGCGGAGCCATAGCCATCACGGCCATGATACTGCCGGGTATTTCCGGAAGTTTCATCCTGCTGCTCATGGGGAAATACGGGTATATGATGGCAGCGGTAAAGGATCTTAAGCTTGTGGTACTTGGGGTGTTTGCCCTGGGTTGCGCTGCTGGCCTGATCAGTTTTTCCAATTTGATAGACTGGCTTTTAAGAAAATACAAAGGCCCCACCATGGCCATGCTGACAGGATTTATGATAGGGTCATTAAACAAACTCTGGCCCTGGAAGATTACTTTGTCTGCAGGGGCTAATGGATTGGGGACAGATTACCCGGTTGCCGAAAGGAGTGTTTTGCCTTTACAATACACCACCATCACCGGAGAACCCAACCTTCTGCTGCCTATATTGCTCTGTGCCCTGGGAGGGCTGATGCTGATCATTCTGCTTCAATGGCTGACAAAAACCAAATCGAGATAATTAAGCGATACGGACTCATCGGTTATCCGCTTGGGCATTCATGGTCAGGACAATACTTTGATGAACTGTTCAAACGTGAAGGCCTGTCAGATTGCCGATACGATCTTTTCCCCATAGCCGACATCCGGGAACTTCCCAATCTTTTAAATTCTTACCCGGATCTGAAAGGACTTAATGTAACCATACCCCATAAGGAAAGCGTGATGGGTTTTCTGGATGCCACTGACCCCCTGGCCGCTGAAATAGGCGCCGTAAACACCATAAAAATTGATCGCCGGAAAGGAATCCCTTTTCTTACCGGATACAACACCGATGCCTGGGGTTTTATGCAGAGCCTGGTGATGCATGGCATTGGCAATGGAGACCCTGAGGCGGGTTCCCGGGCTGGAACGGCCATAATCCTGGGATCAGGAGGCGCAGCAAAAGCGGTTTACCATGCACTCAGGCAAT
>CAZFOI010000069.1:0-7643 GCA_964520605.1 uncultured Bacteroidales bacterium | reverse complement strand
GGCGGCCTCCTGCGCGGGGGGTGCCTCGGGGAGAACGGTTTCCCGGGCCGGGGGATTTTCAGGGAAATAGGCTCCGTAAACCCCATTGACCAGAGGAAAATCCTTCATGTCTGAGAGAAATATGCTGCATTTAACCACATGGGTGAAGTCCATACCGGCCTCTGCCAAAATGGCTTTCAGGTTTTCCATTACAATGCGTGTCTGCTCTTTAACATCGCCTTTGAACAGCTCTCCGCTTGCGGGATTGATGGGGATCTGTCCTGAAACGAAAAGCGTATTGCCAGCCAAAACGGCCTGGTTATAAGGGCCAACAGGCTTGGGGGCATGAGGGGTATTGATGATTTTCTTCATAACGAAATATGGATTTGGTGTTGAAACATCAGTATTTTTGCAGTCTTACCGGCAAATGTAAATAAAGCGGGGCAAAGATGCGCATTCTCATCCTTGATAATTACGATTCATTTACCTACAACCTCTTTCATTTGCTTGAGGCAGTAGCCCCTTCAGAAACCATCATCAGGGTGTTCAGGAATGATGCCATTAGCATTGAAGATGCTTCAACATTTGACAAGATTGTGTTGTCTCCCGGACCGGGTCTGCCAGATGATGCAGGTATTACAAAAAACCTGGTGCAAAGCCTTGCCGGTAAAAAGAGCATACTCGGCGTCTGCCTGGGTCATCAGGCCATAGGAGAGGTCTTCGGAGCCAGGTTAAAAAACCTGAGCAGGGTGCTGCACGGCGTATCCCTGGAGACCAGGGTGCTTAAAAAAGACTATCTTTTCAATGATTGTCCCATGAGATTTGAAACCGGAAGGTATCATTCATGGGTAATTGATCCTGATGGTCTGCCCGGCTGCCTGGAAATCACGGCCAGGGATACTCAGGACAACATCATGGCGGTCAGGCACCACATCCATGATATAAGGGGCATACAATTTCACCCGGAAAGCATCATGACCAATCACGGAAGAATCATTCTCAGCAACTGGGTGAACAAGGCCTGAGTTGCGTCATCCCTGACAACATCAACCTTGATAATAAACACGCTTTACTCTGTGAGAAACGGAGGTGAGTACCTCATAGGGAATGGTTTCCAGTTCTCTGGCAATGTCGGTCACAGGCCTGCCCGGGCCAAAAACAATTACCTGATCGCCCGGAGAACAACTGATATTGCTTACATCAGCACAGCACATATCCATGCTGATACTGCCTACTATCGGACACAAGCTTCCGTTAATCAGGAGTTTTCCCCTTCCGTTGCCCAGCTTTCGATTCAAACCGTCTGCGTAGCCAACAGGCACAATGGCAATTTGCATGGGCTGATGGGTCAGGACATTCCTCCCATAGCCAATGCTTCCACCGGCAGCAACCGTTTTTACCTGACTGACTATTGAACGGAACGTCCCCACAGGACGCAGCAAATCGCTCAGATAATCATCAGGACCAATCCCATATAAACCAATGCCCAGGCGCACCATATCCAAATGGGCTTCAGGGAAGCGTCTGGCTGCAGCAGAATTGCTGATGTGCCTTAAAAACATATACCCAAGAGCCTCTGACAGGGTGTTGCAAGCCACATCAAACTTGTTAAGCTGCTCCAGGGTAAATTGGTCCTGACGCGCATCTTCGCTGGCGGCAAAATGGGAGAAAACACTGGCGACTCTGATCTGGGGAAGGTGGCGGAGTCTTTGGGCAAGGATGGGAACCTCATCTGGCAAAAATCCCAGCCGATGCATGCCGGTGTCAAGTTTGATATGAACAGGAAATGCCTCTTCAGCCTCGGCAGACAGAGATTTCTCCCTGCTGTTACCATTACGCTTTGTCAGGCCAGCAATAAAACGATCAAGCAAATCAAAGCTGTATATTTCAGGCTCCAGTTTCCAGTCGAACAGCACATCAAAATTCCTGACTTCAGGATTCATTACCACAATGGGCAGGCGAATCCCCCCTTCCCTTAGCGACCTTCCTTCATCGGCATAGGCAACAGCCAGGGCATGCACCCCATGATATTGCAGGGCACCAGCCACCTCCAGACTGCCGCTGCCATAGGAAAAAGCCTTGACCATGCCCATGATTTTCACCCCGGGCTTTAAAAGGGAACGAAACACATTCAGATTATGTACCAGGGCATCCAGATCAATCTCCAGTATTGTCTGATGGTCTTTTTGCTGCATATACTCCCCTATCCTTTCAAATCCAAAAACCCTGGAGCCTTTTAAAAGAATGTATTCATTTCTGAAACTGCCAAAATCAAATGATCTCAAAAATTCATCGGTATCTGAGAAGAAGAGGTCTGCAGTGTCAAAGAGATGGCGATGGGCGGTAATCTGAGGGCCAATGCCGATCAGCCTTCCGGCTTTTTTGGCCTTTGCCATATCTGCCACAAGACCGTAAAGCACCTCCTCGGGCAATCCCGTCTGATAAATATCCGAAACAATCAGGCTGCCTGGTTTGTCCTGACGCTGGCTGTTAAGAAAATCAAGGGCGATGCCCAGTGAGGCAAGATCGGCATTGTAGCTGTCATTAATGATTACGCATTGATTGATCCCTTCTTTCAGCTCCAGCCTCATGGCTATTGCCTGCAACTTCTCGAGACCCCTTTGGATGTCCTCTATGGGCATCCCCCTGAGCAGCATCCAGGCAATGCAATGCATGGCATTCTCAACAGAAGGAGCGTCGTTAAAGGGAAACCGAAACCAGAATTCATTGCCTTTATAATGAAGAAGCAGCTTGCGCTTGTTGTTTACAACAGCCGATTCAAGTATGCGTATATCGGCATCCGGATGAATCCCCCATGAAAACAAGCTGAGTTGCTTTGGATGCCAGGCCAGGATTTCCTCTCTCAGTTCGCTATGATCGGCACAATAAATAAGATTGCTAGCATTGGAGAACAATCGGAGTTTTTCCCTGATTTTTTGCTGTCTTGAAGAGAAACCGGAGTCATGGGCGGGTCCAATATTGGTGAAAATGCCTGTGTCAGGTTTCAGGATGGTTTCCAGTTGCTGCATTTCATCCACGGTGGAAATGCCTGCTTCGAATACACCCAGGGTGTGCACAGCACCTATCTGCCATACGGAAAGGGCTACGCCGATCTGTGAGTTAAAACTCTTGGGGCTTCTTGCAACAACCCAATGAGAATCAAGAATTTGAGAAAGCCATTCTTTCACTATGGTTTTGCCATTGCTCCCGGTTATGGCAGTAAGGGGAATGTTAAAATTGTCCCGATGAAAGGCAGCCAACTGCTGCAATGCTTTAAGTGGATTTTCAGTAATAAGGAAAACTGCATCAGGATAATCTTTCGGAAAAAATGCCTCACCGGGCTCCACAACAAAACACCTTACGCCCCTGTATAAAAGCTCCGGGATGTAGCGATGCCCGTCATTACGCGGCGATTTAAGGGCAAAAAACAGGCTTGTGGCGGGAGCCACAAGCTGGCGGCTGTCGGTAAGCAAATGAGATATCCGGAAGGAGTGAATGTTTTCACCGCTTACCCCTGCACCAAGTATTCTTACAATGGTTTCAAGCGGATAAGACCCTCCTGCATACATCCGGGTATTATCCATTTCTTCAGGCATCGTCCTGCTGGTCTTCCGGAAGGTTGCGAAGTTCGTTTTTGTCTGAATCCGTATCCTCATCCAGGACACTGAATTTTAGAGGGTTTTGGGTAATTTCTGTATGCATTCTGCGATTTCTCACCACATCAATGGCCAGATACAGTGCCTCCCTGAATGCTTCCGGTGATGCCGAATCCTTTCCTGCAATCTCATAGGCAGTCCCATGCGCCGGAGAAGTCCTTACATAGGGAAGCCCGGCTGTAAAATTTACCCCGCTTTTAAAAGAAAGGGCCTTGAACGGGATCAGACCCTGATCATGGTACATGGCCAATACGCCATCGAATGAGGCATAGGAAGAGGCACCAAAAAACCCATCTGCAGGGTAAGGTCCAAAAGCCATGATCCCCTCCTCAAACGCTTCCTGGATGGCCGGAATAATCACATCTGCCTCCTCCTTGCCTATGACCCCTTTGTCACCGGCATGGGGGTTGATACCCAACAGGGCAATGCGTGGTTTCCTAATGCCAAAGTCTACTTCCAGCGACTGGCTCATGATCCTGATCTTCTTTAATATCAACTCTTTTGTGATTACCTTAGGCACTTCTCTTAAGGGAATATGTCCGGTAACCACCCCAATGCGAAAATCCCTGCCTACCATGAGCATCAGGCTTTCTTCAACGCCAAACCGGTTGGCCAGGTATTCGGTATGACCCGGAAAATCGAAGGACTCGTTGCGGATGTTTTGTTTGTTAATAGGGGCCGTAACCAGGGCTTCAATCAATCCATTCTGAAGATCAGATGTGGCTGCCTCCAGGGAATCAAAGGCTGCCCTGCCGCCGGCTTCGGTACTCTGGCCCAGATCAACCTTAATTTCATTCTGGGAAATATTTACCATATTGGCTTTGCCATTCACAGCCTGATCGGCCGAGCGAACAAGGTGAAAGCTGAACTCTCCGATCCCCAGCGTTTTTTTGTGATAGCTGGCAAGCTTGGAAGAACCATAAACCACCGGAGTGAATAATTCCAATATGCGGGTATCGCTAAGGGTCTTGAGTATGATCTCGTAACCAATTCCGTTGATGTCGCCATGGGTAATGCCAATGCGCAACAGATCCTGTTGTAGGGCTTCGTTTTCCATACTGCAAATTTACACGAAATCAGGCAGGCACATCCCACTAAGGCAAAAAAACAATATGATCAGTAATTAGAGTCCGGCGTTTTGGTTAATTATCTCAACGGCTTGTATCAGTTCCGTCTCTGTTCTTAACCTGGTGGGCACTCCCCTGAGCCAGGTGGAAACTTCAGGAAAATAAGACCGGGTGGCTTGAAGCAGCCAGCGCTTGTCGCGCCTTAAGCTACGCATGCTCCCATCCGGAAACCTAAGCAGGTAAACCGGGTCGTCCAACAGCCGCAAAGCCTGCCTTACACCGCCCTGAGGGTCAACCACCGGTCCCATCTGCGTGCTGACGCGTTTGCGTCTGAATACCAACAGAGACAAGGAGTCCTCAACCAGCACCTGAACAAATGCACGGCTATCTGCAATGGGAATCAAACCGGAAGAGGGAATCGGAATAAAGCGAAGGGTATCTGAGCTGTCATGCAACTTGAATTCCCTGATCAGGTGCTTGTCCAGTTCAATAAGTTTGTTGTTCTCCTGTGGGATCATCCACAACAGCCGGTCATTAAGGGCGTCGTAGCGCAAAAACACATCGCCCTGCCACATACCGGTATTGATCTGCACTTCTCCCGTCAGCCACCGGTCAATAATAAAAGGGCTTCCTGAGTATTGCATCGCATACTGCACCTGTCTGCCAGCCAGATGGGGCGGAGAAGCCATGACGGATAGGTCCGTCATTGAAAATGCATACACCCAAAGCGTGCATAAACAGAAAACAAACCTGAGAAACCAAAACATCCTGTTATTGATCATCGTATCATAAAGTTTTTTTGATATTTAACGGTATTTCCGTTTCTATCCAGGCCCTGAACGACGATTACATAATCTCCAGGCAGATCTCCGGAAAAAAAAGACAGGGTCGCGGATTCATTTTGCGAAATAAGCAATACAGGCTCCCAAAGAAGCACCTGCCTGTAATCCGGGATGCGGTTCTGCCGGGCTGAACCATTGGTATAATCCGGAGGAACAAAATGGCTGATACTCCTAACCGGTGGAATATCAATCATGGCGAGGGATTCGGAACCAATCCCATCCAGGATTTCCGGATCACGCAGGAATATAGAAACCATTCCGTTAAACTCCAACTCCCCATAACGCCAGGATCTGCCCACCACATCAATACGTGCTATCTGATCAGACCCATAGCCGGCAATCAGATCCATGTTATTAATCGGCATGGCGTTTACAAAAATTCGGGGAGGATGATTGAAGAAAGACGCAGAGGTGGTTTCATCCATTACCCTGATGGTGTATCTGTCCGACTGTTGGCGAACACGAATGTACGGAATCAGTTCCCGGGTAATTTCCTGAAAATCCGTCAGGCTTTCGTATTCCTCCAAATGGTAACTAAAGGATGGAGAGGCATAGAGTTTTGGCTCTGTCCCCGGTAAATGGACAGGAGCCTTATCCTGCTTCACTCCGTATGCAATCGGGTATACCTTGTTTACCATAGCTGCATTGGCAAGCATCTCGAAATACGGACCACCTGCATCGGTAACAAACATGGGTGACGGATCCGGCTCGGCTGTTATGTCCCATACCGAATGAATGTCGAGCAGGGATTCACCTGCAAGGGAATCCTCAAAAAGGTTAAGAAAAACACGACTGTCAAAATAATAGGCTGTCAGGTCAAGGCGGAAGCGGCCCCGGGCATCGGCAGCAGTATGAATCAGGTTTGGTATGGAGTCTGGCCTTGAGAGCATTACCCGGGCATTTGCAACCGGAAGACCTGATGCATTGGATCTTACCACCCCCGACAAAGGGAAATATGCCTGATCTCTGAGCTGATTATGGGCATTACCAAAAAACGGATGCCGTCCTTTCAGCACCGCAAGCCTGCCGTCCATATTTCCAAACACCGGGGCGGCCCTCCTTACCGAAACACTGACATTGACCTCAGGTCCAGTATTGATAATTTCAAGACCAAACTGCTCCCTGGTCCCGGGGTTCTCTGTCTGCAGGTCCACCCTGAGGGAACCAGGATCAGACCAGGCTCCGGTCTCTGCCCGAATCAAAGCGCTATCGGCCGGAACAAGAAAATCATGCAGCATGGGGTCCTGATCAAAACGGTTTATCACCAATATCCGTCTGCCGGGGATCAGGGCCATACTGGCCAGGTTTTCAGAGTATGCCAGCAAGTGGTAAATTCCGGTGGATAAGGTATCCGAAAGGTGCACATGACCATGCATACGGTGCTTCCCAAAGGCATACATGTATCGGGCAACATTTTCAGCTGCAGCGTTCTGCAAGACAAGATAATACATGGCCGTATCGGGAATGTTTCCCGTATGATTGTCTATCAGGAGCCTGAAAAAAAGGTCCTCGCCGGAAACATAAACATCCCGGTCGGTATGCAGCTGAACGGCTATCCTGCCCAGGTCCTGATTGCCCTGCTGTGCATAGACCGGGGCCAAGCCTGCTGCACCAAAGAGCAAGAGGAGCAACATTAATTGATTCAATCTCATCGCAATCATTCAGTTTATGCAGTCAAAATTCCGGCACTTCCTGCCATGCCTGCCAATAAGCCCAAATGCATCAATAATACCAATGCAGGGGAATCCTTTCATAGGAACATTCATGATCGGGCAGAAAGTCCAGATCGCGGATCCTCCAAATGTGGTTTCTTGTGGCCGTAATGGGTTCTCCGCTCAGGGCAAAGGTGGCGCTTTGCATGGAAGACACCTCAAACAATCCCAGGGCCGGTTTGTCGGGATCGCTGACGCAAAATATATTGCCGCTAATCTGTCCCGGAATGGGATCAAACATCCTTCCCTGGCTTGTCATCAACTCCCTGAGCCCTTTGTAGAAGCCATAGGACTCCTGGTTAAGGCCAAATTGTCTTAATATAACCAGCCTGCGGTCCAGGCGGTACAGCCCCCAATACGGATCCCCCTCAAAAAACCTGAAGCTTC
>CAZFOI010000068.1:0-7680 GCA_964520605.1 uncultured Bacteroidales bacterium | reverse complement strand
ATATATTTTTCCGGCTCCGGGAATTATAACCGAGAGGGTCCCTGCAAGAACCGGGCTTTTTTCTTTGAAATTTATGTGTTCTCGGGCAATTTCCTGGTATTGCTCAAAAAGGGGATGGGTCTTTATTGCAGACTGGTTCATCAGCATCATGGCAGTCCGAACATCACCCGAAAACATGGATGCTGAAACATTGAGCAATTCTTTGTCGGTTCTGCTCAGGAATATATCATCCTCAAGCTCAGATTTAAATGCCACCAGATATAATGGCTGGTTAAGCAGCTTCAGTGTGAAATATTCCCTGGAAACATTGCCTGATATTTTCCTTGGTTGTTGCCAGATTCCCTGCATGCGTTCCAGTGCCACATTCGGAGTGTTTTGCAAACGATAGGATTGTACTAAGCTGAGTTTTTCTTCATCCGATGCACCAAAAACCGACAGCAGGCGCTCATACTCAATGGATGCTTCTTTAAAATTCCCGGATAAAAACAAAAAATCTGCATACCTGGCAGTATGCAGGCTGTCAAAGAGGTTTTGTGCCATGGAGGCTGTGCCAGCCAGGCAAAAAAGTGTAAATAGTAACAGTTTAGGGAATTTCATAATGTATGTCTCTAACCGGATCCATCAATCGCTTTGATTTTGGGTCTACCTGAAGTCCGGCCGGATGAAAACCATTGCAGCGGGCAAGCCTGTCGAAAGTATTCAGGGTGCCCGCAATAAATCCCTGGGTCTGAATGGCCGTAAGTGCATAGGAAGAACAGGAGGGCGTAAAAGAACATGAAATATGATCCTGAGAAGAAACAAATGCCTTATATACATAAAAAAGCGTACCTGTTATTCCCCCCGGAGAGCGGTATTGCTCTATTAGCAGTTGACTCTTATGTAGCGCTTCAGCATGATTTCTGATAAGTTGCAACTCTTCGGTAGTCTGTGCGTTAGAAGTTAAGCTAATGCCCAACAACAGGATAATTATACATGTTTTCATTGCCCTGATGATTTATTCGGATGTTAGAAAGGGTAAATACCTGATAGTCTTCACTACCGCCCCTGTATAATACCTGAATGATCTCGGTAGGTATCCTCAGTCCCCTTACGGTTGTATACTTTTGAAACAATTGCCGGCTTACGATTTCCCCCGCCGGGTCGGTAATTACCACGCCATACAATGCATCATTTGCCGTAGAAGTATATATCCTGTCCTGGGTCTTGCTGTTTGATGGTGGCTTCCATGTTGTGATTACCAGATCTCCGTCTCGTTTTACATCTTCAACGGTGTAAGTGCTTCCTCTAAGGCCATAATTATTCAATTGCCCCTCAAGTATCTTGAAAAATACGGTAGATTGGTTAAACTGTTCCATTCCCCGTGTAGTTTCCAAACCTCCCTGCCGATGCACATACACTATGGTGTCTCTCATAACCCAGGTCTCCTTTTCCGGAAAGTTCAGGTCATAAACGAGTTTGTTTATATTTCTGTCGTAAAACACCCTGCCCATTACCAGGCTGGTTTCACCTGAACCGGTTTTGCCTTTGATGGAGATATCACACTCAATTCTGAAATAGTACTGCGCCTGGCTGGTTTTAACAAACAGGCAGACTGGCAGTATTAGAATGAAAAATCTGATCAGGTGCATGGATTGGGTTTTTTCTAATGGGTCAGCTTATTAATACACAAAAGTAAGGGATTTCCGACATCCTGATGCTCCTAATGGGGCATAATGCCAGAAATCCCTTAACCGCAACAGTCTGCTGATTAGCCGGTAGTGTTTTACATTGTGGAAAACCCTATAACGGCACCATAGTAAACCACATAGGAGACAGTGCCAAGCAAAGAACCAACCACACAACCCCAAAGGGCTTTTCTTGTCTGGTCGCGGTCTTCTGTTACAAAATATACCACCGCAATACCGGGCAACCCAAGGCAGCAGCCCCAGGCAAAAGCCGGGATGCCAAGCGGAGGCCCGTTAAGGGCAGACAATCCGCTAAGGAGGGAAGCCGATGAATTTACATTTCCAGCCATCAGATTGTCTTCCGCAATCATTCCGGAAAGCGTAAGTCCTGCATTGTCAGCCAGGTAGTTTTCCAATTCTGTGAGGCCGGCCAATTCGGTATGAATGCGGGCTTCATCAATTCGGAACAGTTCTGCCGATGCAGCTCTCGTAAAAATGGCAGAGAACAGCAACAGGGCGATAATGGGTAATGCTTTTTTCATAGAATTGGGTTTTGTTGGTTATGGAATTCGCACCCGAATCACCTGGTAAATATATAAAAAAAACTTGGCCGACCAATAAGCTCTTTTATTTTTTAAACAAAGAAATTGGGCCGGTAAAATTTTTCCGGCCCAATTCTATAATGCATAACCCCAGATAAGAATTATTTTTCTTTTCGAAAACACATAAACCAGTCAAGGCAGTAGGTGTCTCCGCCCTGGCTTTCTACCCGCTCTTTTGCAGTTCCGCAGGAGCCCGGAGGTGGAATAATTACATCATCTCCCGGCTGCCAGTTTGCAGGAGTGGCAATTTGCTCCCTGTCTGCCTTTTGCATGGCAATGATCATTCTTTTAATTTCATCCATATTGCGACCGGTACTCAGGGGATAATAAAGTATGGCCCTTACCTTTGCTTCGGGATCCATAATGAATACAGCCCTTACCGCTTGTGTGGTGGATGCATTGGGTTGCACCATGCCGAATTTTTTCGACACATCCATTTTCAGATCTTCAATAACCGGAAACATGACCTCAATGTTCTTCATTCCCCTGAATTCGATCTTTTCCTTGATGGTGCGAAGCCATGCAATATGCGCATAAATACTGTCAATAGACAAACCGATTAACTCGGTATTCAGCGAGCGAAATTCTTCCTGCATATGGGCAAAGGTCATAAACTCCGTGGTGCATACAGGAGTGAAATCAGCCGGATGACTGAACAGTATTACCCATTTCCCTTTAAAGTCCTCAGGAAAATTGATGTCTCCCATGGTTGTTTTCGCTTTGAACGAGGGGGCCGGATCCCCGATTAACGGAAGCCGGATGACCTCCTGAATTTTCATGTCTTCTTGCATAACAAATTAATTTATGTTAATAATTGTATAGAATTTGCAATGGCAGTTGGCTGCCTTTTATTATCCAACAGCCAGGCCTGAAAAAAGTTTGCAGTTATAAAAAAAAATTATTATATTACGGGAATGGGTTTGCCGAAAAGGCATTTTTTATATGAGACAGTTTGAGTGTGGAGGGGGTGGCCACAATGGATATCACATCAAATCTGACTTCCTGTTTGAGCCCATTTTGGCGCACATAATGATTGGCTGCACGCATTATTGATTTTTGTTTGCCTGATTTGACGGCCAATTCCGGCAGGCCTCCACGCATAGAGCTTCTTGTCTTGACTTCGACAAATATTAAAAACTCCCTATCTTTTGCAATAATGTCTATTTCATGGCGCCCTGAGCGCCAATTGGTCTCAAGAATACAAATACCCGCTTCTTCGAGTGCTTTACGGGCAAGTATCTCACCATGTTTGCCCAGCAGATGCATCCGGGCCATGGGAATTATTCAGACTGTGTTACCTCAAAGGTATAATACTCCATGATGGGATTGGCCAGGAGTTTTTTGCAGGCAGTTTCAACAAAGCCAACAGCCTGTGCATGATTTTCCGCCTCTACTTCCAGACTGATATGCTTGCCCATTCTTACATTGGTGATTTGTGGAAGCCCCAGGTTCTTCATACTCTGACTTATGGCTTTTCCCTGGGGGTCGAGCAGGGCTTTCAGGGGCATTACCTTAATGTCTGCATTGAATTTCATACAACAAGCTTGTTTTTTTGGATTTGAGTTTTTAAAGGCTTCGGATGCGGCAAAAATACATTTTATTTATTCATTGTCTGCTTTAGCAACTAATGAATCCGGCTAACGGTCATGGTTTCTGGCTGATTTTTGCTTTCAGGGTGTTTGACATATGCATCACGCTTGCAAGCAGAATATACCAAAGCATGATTAAAAACAAGGATGCCCTTCCCCCAAGCAACAATATTATCAGGGATCCTGCAAGGAAGAGGTATCGCACAGAATTGGCAGCAATGCCGGGCTTTTTGAATTTTAAGGAGAACATCCTGATGGGAGATATCAGCAGAAAGCATTGCATTGCTGTCCATGCCAGAAGACAGTGATGGCATCCGGAAAGCCATTCAAAAAATCCTGAAAGCAGTGTCTCGCTTCCCGATGCTGACAAGGCCAGTGGCAATGAAACAAGAAAAAGTGCGTTTGCCGGAGTGGGCAGGCCGGTAAAAGTATCGCTCTGGTTGTCATCAATATTGAACTTGCCCAGGCGCAAAGCTGAAAAAACTACCAGAAAAAATGCCAGGTAAGGCAAAACATTTTCCATGCCACTTTGGTTATAAACCAGGGAAGTATGCAGAAAATGAAACATTACTGCTGCAGGAGCCATGCCAAATGTTATCAGATCTGCCAAAGAATCCAGTTGTTTCCCGATCGGACTGCCGGCTTTCAAAATACGTGCTGCGCTTCCATCAAGGAAATCCAAAACGGCTCCTGCCATTACAAACCAAGTTGCCGTTAGGGGATCTCCCTTAAATGCAAAGACAGTTGCCAGGCATCCGGCAAAAAGGTTTGAGAGTGTAATAATGTTGGGAATGTGCTTCATTGCAATATGGATAAGGAGGCTTTTATACAGTTAACACAGGGCGAACAGCTTTACCGGATTATGGAGTCAGGCAGGGTGGTTGCCACTAGACAATTTCTTCATTGTCTTATCAGGTGTTATGCCCTTCATGACTTTTATGCCGAAGTTTGGTATGTCCCTGCCGCAAATAAAGTGAAACAGGTAGAAACACTCAGCCTCGACGAGGTTCTTGCAATTTACAAAGACGATTTTGATATTTCCGGTCTGCTAAAATAGTCATATTTTTGCTGGCAATGATTTGTTTGAGCGCACATTGCAAATGATTAACCAGTCAAAATAGAAATATATGCAGTCCAGGAAAGTTTTCGCATTTTTATTTGGTTTTTTTCTTTTACTTCCAATTTTTGCCGCAGCCCAGCCTGAAGAGATAAGCCTTGAAAAAATCATCCGTGAAGGGTATTTCCGTCCTTCAGGAATTACACGCGGAAGGTCAATGCAGGATGGACTCAGGTATACATTAATCAGCAACCGGACCGACCTGAATGTACATATGTACGAAACCGGTGAGTTTGTAGAAACACTGTTTTCTACAACCGGACTTTTGACTGATGATCAGGACAGGCCGCTTGCCATAGGCAGCTACCAGTTTGGTCCTGATGAAAAGTACCTGCTCATCGGGGTAAGACAACAGCAAATTTACAGAAGGTCTTCAAAGGCACAGCATTATCTGTATTCAATAGCAGATAAAACCATTGAGCCGCTTTCTGAAGGCACTTATCAGCAAATCCCGGAGTTTTCTCCTGATGGCAAAAAAGTTGCCTTTGTCAGAGACAACAATCTTTTTATAAAGGAGATTGCAGGCGGGAAGGAATGGGCGGTTACCACGGATGGGATATACAACGAAATCATTAACGGGACTACCGACTGGGTGTATGAGGAGGAATTTGGATTTGTAAAGGGTTTTTATTGGTCTCCGGATAGCAGACGCATAGCTTATTACCGATTCGACGAAACCCATGTAAAGGAGTTTGTCATGATGCTTTATGGAAGTCTTTATCCCAGAGAATACCGATTTAAATACCCTAAGGCAGGTGAGCAGAATGCCCACGTGAACATTTATGTTTATGACCTGGAAAGCGCCAACAGCAGGCTCATGGATACCGGAGAAGAAAAAGACCAGTATATCCCGAGGATAGGATGGACAAGCAATCCTGAAAAATTGGCCATTCAGGTTCTTAACAGGCATCAGAACAAACTGAATATTTTATTGGGCGATGCGCTTTCCGGTGAAACCGACCTTTTGTACACAGAGACAAACAAATATTATATAGACATTACCGATGATTTGACCTTTCTGGCAGATGGCAGACATTTCATCATCAGTTCAGAAAAAAGCGGTTTCAATCACCTCTATTTATATGATATGAGGGGTCGGGAGGTTCGTGCACTTACTTCGGGCAACTGGGATGTGCAGCGCTTTTTGGGAGTGGATGAAAGCAAAGGCCTGGTGTATTACCTGGCCAGAGAGGAGTCTCCAATGACCAACCATTTGTATTCGGTAAGGCTGAATGGAAGGGGCAAGACCAGATTATCGCGTGGCCATGGCACCCACAATCCTGCTTTTAGTAACGGGTTCAGGTTTTTTATCAATGAATTTTCTACTTTTTCCATGCCTCCCATATTCAGCCTTCACAAGGCTGATGGTGGTTTGATTAAGGTTCTCGAAGACAACAGCAGCCTAAATGTAAAGCTCCGGGACCATGGATTCGTTGAGCCTGAATGGTTCAGTTTTATTACATCTGATGGGGTTTCTCTAAATGGGTGGATGTTGAAACCCCATGATTTTGATCCCGGGAAAAAGTACCCTGTCTTTATGTATGTTTATGGCGGACCTGGTTCCCAGACAGTTATTGAGCGATACAATGCCAGCAATGGTCCATGGTTCCAAATGCTCGCCCAAATGGGATTCCTGGTGGTGTCTGTTGATAACAGGGGAACCGGAGGAAGGGGAGAAGAGTTTAAAAAGATGACGTATATGCAATTGGGTAAATATGAAACCATTGATCAGATTGAGGCGGCAAAATATCTGGGAACACTTGGCTTTGTGGATTCATCCCGAATTGGCATCTACGGTTGGAGTTATGGCGGGTATATGAACTCTCTGTGTATTTCCCTTGGTGCCGATGTGTTTGCTGCAGCTATAGCCGGAGCTCCGGTAACCTCATGGCGCTATTACGATACCATTTATACGGAACGCTATATGCGTACGCCACAGGAAAACCCCTCAGGTTATGATGACAACTCGCCCATAACGCATGCAGGTGCCATTCGCGGAGCATACCTGCTGATTCACGGTTCGGCAGACGACAACGTACATTATCAGAATACCATAGAAATGGCGGATGCTTTGATCAAAGCAGGGGTACAGTTCGACCTGATGATCTATCCAAACCACAACCATGGGATAAGCACCCCCAATGCCCGCCTGCATATGTACAGGATGATGAACGATTTCCTGTTGAAAAATCTGATGAACAACTAATATTTAAGGAATTCTTAAAGAAATTTTTGAACATCGTTGTTTTTATTTTTATCTTTGCATCCCGTTTTGGAAATACAAATTATTCGCAGACATTTAAAAGGAAAGAGGATCATATGATTATCGTACCTGTAAAAGAAGGTGAAAACATTGACAGGGTTTTAAAGAAACTCAAGAGAAAGTTTGAAAAAACCGGTACGCTTCGCGAGTTGCGCGAACGGCAGAAATTCACCAAGCCTTCGGTGAAAAAACGTGAGCAGAAACTAAAGGCTATTTATATACAGAAGCTTCAGCATCAGCTGGACGTATAACAGCGAGGCTTCTACGAGCACCTTTTTCAGAAGAAATTTTTGCATTTGCCGGTATTTTGGCATATCTTTAAGCAAAGATTTCTTCTTTCTTTTATCATGGGGAATAGTGCAGAAAAGTTTCTTTTACATCTGCGACGGGAAAAACGCTATTCCTCACATACCCTGAATGCATACGAGAATGACCTTAGGCAGCT
>CAZFOI010000067.1:0-7716 GCA_964520605.1 uncultured Bacteroidales bacterium | reverse complement strand
ACTGATGGCGGGAGACATCGTACTGAAGTTTAATGGACAACCACCCGGTGGAGTGCAATCTTTGATTTCCCATATAGGAAGCATGCAGCAGGGAGATTATGCAGAATTGGAAATACTGCGCAAAGGCAGGCCAATGACATTGGATGGAAGGCTCTCAGGATTTCCTGAAGAGACTTCTGATATTGCTGAAGTAATTTATGATGCGGTGGCATTTTCTGATGGTTGGCTTCGGACAATCATTCATAAGCCAAAGAAAGATGGCCCTATGCCGGCAATTTTTTTTATTCAGGGGCTGCCCTGCTCCAGCATCGACAATTTGAATCCGACACATCCATTTGCGAGAATGATCAGGGCATACACAGAATTGGGCTATGTCGTTATCAAAACAGAGAAACCCGGGGTGGGAGACTCCAGGGGTTTTGTCCAATGTCCTGATATAGATTTGGCTACTGAAGCAGCGGCGTTTTCAGCCTCATTCAATGCACTTTCCGGATACGATTTTATTGACAAATCCCAAATCTTTGTTTTTGGATTTAGTATGGGAGGAGTGGTGGCTCCTTTGCTCCAAACAGACTTTCCTCCCAGGGGGTTTATGGTTTTTGGGACAGTTGTCCGACCCTGGTTTGATTATTTTACCGAATTGGTTAGAATTCAACGATTGCTAAGAGGACAGGACTATCTTTTAAATGAAGCCAATCACGAAACGGCCATTCGCTTTTTTTACCGTTTTATGATTGAAAAAGAAACCCCCGAGGAGCTTTGGCAGGATAATAAAATGAAAGAGTTTCTAACATCCTGGGGATACCGCAACGACAATCGCCTGAATGGCAGGTCCTGTAAATTCTGGCACCAGTTGCAGGACACCCCTATGTTTTCAGTTTGGGCAGAGATACCTGCACCGGTTTTATCGCTTTGGGGCGAGGGTGATTTTGTAGCATTCAACCCATATGAACACCAATTGATTGCAGATATTGTAAACCGGTATAAACCGGGATTTGCAGAGTTCATAATTGTTCCCAACACTGACCATAACCTGAATTTTGTCAGGGATCAAAAGCATTCCGTACAGATAATAAATGATTACAATTACCAACGAGATCACTTCAATCCTGCGATCATTAACATCACCGATGGGTGGATGCAGAAGATTCATCAGCCAAAGGAATGAAGCAGGGTGCAAACAACCACCGGATTCACGTCCAAAGATTCTTTGGTATTTGGGCAAACAGACAACTGCTCAATTATCCTTACCTTTAGGCCCCAAAAACCGATGCTATGGATTGGATGGATTTGCTGGTAGAAAACGCCCTGGCTTCTTCATGGCTTGAAATCGTTGCCGTGATTTTTGGCATTTTGAGTGTTTGGTTTGCCCGCAAGGCAAGCCTTTGGGTCTTTCCAAGCGGCATTATTTCCACTACCATTTATATCTACATCTGTTTTAACATACAGCTATATGCCGACATGGGCATCAATTTGTTCTATACGTCAATGAGCCTCTATGGCTGGTATATGTGGACACGCAGGGATGAGCAAAGCAAGGTGAGGCCCATCAGATGGAACACCATAAAGCAGCAATTGGCCGGCATTGCCATGGTTCCTGTTCTTTATGTATTGATTCTGAGTTTAATCTGGGTGTTCATGAAAGACGATCCCAACGGGTATATGCAGACCTATGTTCCATATGTAGACTCATTTACCACCTCCATATTCCTGATTGCCATGTGGTATATGGCGAGAAAGAAAATCGAGAACTGGATATATTGGATTGCGGGCAATATCATTTCCATCCCATTGTATTTCGTAAAAGGTCTTGTATTTACCAGCTTTCAGTTTGTGGTATTCCTGGTTCTGGCGATACTGGGCCTGATTCATTGGATGCAAATGTATCAGCAGGGGCGGGCCTATGAGCAAAAATCACTCAGAGAAGGTTTCTAAGGATTATTGTCTGCGGGGGAGTCCGGTTTCCTTTTATTAAAGGCATTCATGGTTCGCTCAACACCCTGAAGACCAAAGTTCAGGATTATCTGGCAGGCTTGATCCAGTGAGGGATTAAGAACATCCCGCTCTTCTTTTTCCCATTTGCCCAACACAAACTGAGATTGAAATCCCCGGGGATAATCATTCCCAATGCCTATGCGAAGACGCGCAAAGTCTTGTGTTCCCAGAGAATCGATGATGCTTGTCAATCCGTTATGCCCGCCCGCTCCTCCCCGGGCTCTAAGTCTGAGGCTTCCCAAAGGAAGGGCAACATCATCCGCAACCACAATCAGATTTTCTAATTCTATGTTTTCTTTCTCAAGCCAGTATAGCACCGGCCTTCCGCTAAGGTTCATGAAGGATGAGGGCTTTAACAAAACAAAAACCTTGTTTTTATGGCGAAAAGAAGTCAGGTCGCCATAACGGGCAGGCGCAAAGACAGCATGATTTAGTTCGGCGAGCCTGTCAACAGCAATAAAGCCCGCATTATGCCTTGTGTCGGCATAATCCGGGCCAATGTTTCCCAATCCTACGACCAGGATTTTCATGTCATACTATTCAGTGGGAGCTTCCTCAGTGGCTTCAGCTGTAGCGTCGCCATCTTCGGTATCTTCTTCATCAACTGCTCCGGCAGCGGCCCTGGTAGATTTCACCAATACCACAACAGATGCAGGATGATCCAAAAAGCTTAAGTTGGGTTTCACAAGCTGTCCAACCTTGAATGAATCGCCAATATTCAGTTTGGAAATGCTGACATCGATCTGATCAGGCAAATTGGCCGGCAGTCCCATAACCAATAGCTTGCGCAATTTCAAATGAAGCTTACCCCCTTTCAGAACCCCGGGGCTGGTACCGGAAAGCTTGACCGGAATTTTGATCTTCACAGGCCTATCCGGGAAAATTTGCAGAAAATCAGCATGAAGTATGCTGTCATTAACCGGATGGAACTGAATGTCCTGCAAAATTGCTTCAAACTTGCGGCCATCAATATCCAGGCTTACAATACAAGATTCAGGCGTGTAAACGATGTCTTTAAAACTGGTTTCCGGCAGGAAAAAGTTAATTTGCTCACTGCCACCATAAATTACACAGGGGATATGGCCTTCACGACGAAGGTGCTTCGCATCTTTTTTCCCTACGTTCCCGCGTGGAGAACCGCTCACAGATACTACTTTCATTGTTTTACTTTTTAATTGTTAATGCATTCACCCAGGCATACAGGCGGGGCAAACCGGCCGCAAAGATACAAATAATTTGTTTGTATTCAGAAGGTTTTGACAGGAAACGAAAAAAAATCAAAGGATCGTCGAAAACTCAAAATGGGTACTGATGGATTCATGGTTGTGAACCCTTTGGATTACATCAGCAAACAATCTGGCGCTACTCAATACGGTAACCTTCGGACAATCTTTTTTAAGGGGTAGTGTATCCGAAACGATGACCTCAGAAAACACACTTGATTCAATTCTCTGATATGCTTTACCAGAGAACACAGGGTGGGTGCAAACAGCCCTGACGCTACTGGCCCCATTGTCAAGCATCATTTTTGCTGCCTTGGTAATGGACCCTGCTGTATCAATAATATCGTCAACCAAAACCACATCCTTGCCTTTTACATCGCCAATAAGCATCATGCGGTCTACCTCATTATGCTTAACCCTTTGCTTGTAACAAATGGCCAGTTCACTGTTCAGGAATTTTGCATATGCCGCTGCCCTGCGTGTGCCACCCGTATCAGGTGATGCCATAACCAGATTTGGTAAGTTTAACTGTTTAATATAAGGAACAAATATGGCTGATGCATACAGATGATCAACAGGAACATCAAAAAAGCCCTGTATCTGATCTGCATGAAGGTCCATGGTTATCA
Organism: uncultured Bacteroidales bacterium; assembly: GCA_964520605.1. Lineage (GTDB taxonomy): Bacteria > Bacteroidota > Bacteroidia > Bacteroidales > UBA7960 > CAZFOI01. Next base: position 3,869 of record CAZFOI010000067.1, on the reverse strand, counting down.
CCCGGTTTACTCCTGCTGCCATTAACAGGTTTGCCATGAGTTTTGCCCCAATCGACACCCGGGGTTTGTCTTTTCTGTCCTGCCTGGCATATCCGAAATATGGAATTACGGCCACTACCTGTTTGGCCGAAGCCCTTCTTGCTGCATCAATCATCAGCAGCAATTCCATGGTGTTCTCAGCAGGAGCAAATGTGCTTTGAATGATAAACACTTCGTTTCCTCTTAGTGTTTCCTCAAAGGAAGGCTGCATCTCACCATCTGAAAACCTGGCAACCAGCTCCTTACCCAGAGGCTTCCCATATTCTTCTGCAATTTTTTGGGCCAGATACCTGGAGGCCGATCCCGAGAATATTTTCACTTGAGAAGGCATATTGGATGGATTTAGACGTGAAAAAGCACCGTTTGGTATGCCGACAAAATTAGGAAATATATTCGAGCGGGGTGTCCGCACAAACGTTCAATTTATTATTTTTTTTTGATGCAATCAAAGGAATGCTTACATTTGCGGGCACATCCGAAAGGTTCTTAATCATCGGAAGTCCTGCCCGGGTGGCGGAATTGGTAGACGCGTTGGTCTCAAACACCAATGATAGCAATATCGTGCCGGTTCGATCCCGGCCCCGGGTACAGAAAAGAAGCCGTCAAAAACCAAGGTTTTTGACGGCTTCTTAATTTTTAAATAACGCCTTAATGAATATCGCTTATCTTCCAGAGGCCATCCTGCTTATTCAACGAAAAAACCTTTTCAGTACCCTCCTCTGAAAATGCCCCTTCTGAATACAGCCAGCTTGTTTTGACCCTGGCCACGCCTTCGTCTTCGGTAATAATGCCCAATATCCTGAATCCATTGTCCGGAATGTCCTGTACTCCGGCAAACAACGCAAGCCGGTTGGCAATCCCGGCTCTTACATTGTTTAAGCGCAGCTGTGCCTGGTCTGTCAGAAGATTGTATGCCCGCCTTGCGGCCATGGTATCTCCCATTGGAGGTGCAGATTTGAAAAAATCCGAGCAGAACATATGAACCACAGCTTCGGGCGTGTTTGGATGAGAGGCTTCAATCTCACTTTCAGAAGAGGATATCGAAGACTTTTTACCATCTTCCTGTCCGGGATTCTGGTTACAACCTGCAAGCAACAGGCTAATTATGAAACCCGTAAAGACTTGTTTAAATACGTTTGTGCAATGCATTGGTTTGGGTTTGGCAAAGAAAAACAATCAAACAACGTGCAAAACACTTTATTTGTCTCAATGCCAGACAATATTACAAGTTTTTTATCAAACACCCAATAGCAGATTGTATAATTTTCGCACACTTTTGTTCACATTCGGACACAAACCGGACAAATCCTTGTTAAATAGTGTTAAACGACATTTCGCGCCGGATTTCACCTGTATTTTTGTAAATATTGTATCTGTAAAAGAAATGAAAAAGCGCCTGATTCTTCTTGTGGTCATTTCAATTACCATTTCTCTCCTGGGATTGGTAATTATACAGATTTACTGGATTCGCAATGCAATTGCCGTTAAGGAAGCCCACTTCGACAGGGGGGTGTCAGAAGCCGTAATCAGCACAATTAACAAATACAACAAACTTAAGATTGCCCAGCGTGCGCTGTCCCAGCGAGACAGAGGCCAGCACATGGATCAGTTGTTTTACATTCTGGACTCCCTTAATCAAAGCTACTATAACCAGATGGCCACACAGGGGCAGGCAGACCCATTTACCCAAAACACACCCGACCAGGGAAGTCGTGGTTACCTTCCAAGTCAGCAATTAAGAGATGATCCGGTAAATATGTTTTTTGAAAGAAGCCGTATCATTAATGACCTGTTCGATGATATGTTCAGTACAGGAAAGCGTTTTACCATATCTGAAAAAGATGACCTGAGACTGATTGACTCATTGCTTCATTTCGATCTTCACAATCAGGGCATCTCCACCCGTTTCGAGTTTGGCATCTATGACCCTGTTTTCCACTCCGTCATATCCAAATCCGAAGGTGGGTACTCGGTGGAACTGTTGCAAAGTCCCTATGTATTCAGCCTGTTCCCGAACGATGCGTTTCAAAACCCTGAATACCTTGTGGTGTACTTCCCCCAGCAAAAACAGTTTATCTTTTCTCAGATGAACGCAATGCTGGCCACATCGGGCATTTTTATCCTTCTGTTGATATCTTCTTTTGCGTATACCATTGGTACCATTATAAAGCAAAAGAAATTGTCTGTTATGAAGACTGATTTTATCAACAATATGACCCATGAACTCAAAACCCCAATTTCAACCATATCCCTTGCATGCCAGGCATTAAGCGACAAGGATGTTCAAAAATCGGAGGGCTTGTACCAGAGTTATATCAATGTCATAAATGAAGAAAACCAAAGACTCGGTATGATGACAGAAAAAGTACTGCAAACAGCCCTGATCGAGAAAGGGAAAATACGTCTGAATTATTCCGGGATTGACATGCACGATCTGATACAGGACGCAATAAAAAAAATCGGCATACAGGTGGCATCCCGTGGCGGACAGATCAGCACCAGACTAGAGGCGACCTACAGTTATCTCAAGGCAGATAAAGTCCACATTGCAGCCGTTGTGTTTAACTTACTCGACAATGCCAACAAATACAGTCCGGCCAAGCCAATGATTTCAGTCAGCACAGAAAACAACAGTCAGGGAATCATTATTCATGTTCAGGACAATGGCATTGGCATCAGCAAAGCAAATCAGAAGAAAATTTTTGATAACTTGTACCGGGTTTCAACCGGGAACATTCATGACGTAAAAGGATTCGGCCTGGGTTTGGGATATGTAAAATCTATTGTTGAAAAACACGGTGGCTGGGTTTCGGTTCAGAGCGAACCCAAAAGAGGCTCCCGTTTTAGTTTTTTCTTACCTTTCGGGTTTGATTTCAGGAAGGAACAGGCCAAGGCCTGAAAAAGGAAATAATACAGACCATGGAAACACAAAAAATTAAAATTTTGTTGGCCGAAGACGATCCCAATCTGGGGACCATCCTTAAAGCCTATCTCGAAGCCAAGGGCTATCCTACCAGATTGTGTGCAGACGGGCAGGAAGCATACGAAACTTATCTGCGTGAACAATTCAGTTTCTGCATTCTGGACGTTATGATGCCCCTTAAGGACGGGTTTACCCTGGCCAAAGAAATCAGGCAGGTAGACAAAAAAATCCCCATCCTTTTCCTAACAGCCAAATCCATGCAGGAAGATATCATCGAAGGGCTGCGGATAGGTGCTGATGACTACCTTACCAAACCATTTTCCATGGACGAACTTCTGCTTAGAATCAATGCCATTCACCGCAGAAGCTATCCTGGTGAATCCATGGAAAGTGAAAAAACATTCTTTCAGATTGGAGAATATTCTTTTGATTTCTCAAGGCAGATCCTTAAGCTGGGCGAGCAGGAGAATAAGCTGACAAGCAAGGAAGCCCAACTGCTCAAAATGCTCTGCGACAAAATGAATGATGTTCTTGACCGTTCAGAAGCATTGACCAAGATTTGGTATGACGACAACTACTTCAATGCAAGAAGCATGGATGTCTATATTGCCAAATTAAGAAAATACCTGAAAGACGATCCTTCCGTGGAACTAATGAATGTACACGGACGGGGTTTCAAGCTGCTGGCCAACACCCCTGAGTAAACAAGCACTTATTCGAAAGGAAGTCCCCATTAAAGGGGGCGCGTAAGATCAAAATCAGCCTGAAACACAATTTCTCCTTTATATTGCAATTGGTAAGAGAAATTGGTCATGTCTTCATCTATCACAATATTCCACTGTCTTCCAAGAGTGTCTATGAGTAATTCAATGGTGTAATCATCGGCCGGCAAAGACTGGCTGAACGC
>CAZFOI010000066.1:0-7735 GCA_964520605.1 uncultured Bacteroidales bacterium | reverse complement strand
AAACGACCCGGCCGTCATCTGACCATATTGGGTAACACCCAGCGCATTGAACTTTTCCCAATGGTCGGGGCCGGAATAATTTGGAATCATCATTCCATTGGTTACCACCACACGGGGGGCTTCGGGGTGAGAGGGGAAAAGGCCCATGGGATGCCCACTGTACAAGACCAGCGTTTGCTGGTCTGTCATCTCTGCCAGATACTTCATACACAGTCGATACTGTGCCCAATTCTGAAAAACAGCCCCGTTTCCCCCATAAGTAATCAATTCATGTGGATGCTGTGCTACGGCATGGTCCAGGTTGTTGGTAAGCATCAGCATAATGGCGGCAGCCTGAACAGATTTGTGGGGATAATCCATTATGTGCCTTGACACAATGGGATATACAGGCCGGTAGCGATACATATAAATCCGGCCAAATTGTCTGAGTTCATCGGCAAACTCTCCGGATAAAACCTCATGATGACGCTCAGGGAAATACCTTAATGCGTTTTTAAGCGCCAGTTGTTTTTCACGGCTTGTTAAAATGTCCTTACGCCTGGGCGCGTGGTTTAATGAATGGTCATAACCCGGGTGAGCGGGAAGTTCATCCGGAATGCCTTCCACCACCAGTTTTCTGAATTCCTGAATATCCATTGTAAATCCTATTTGCAGTCTGGCACCTCTTTTACCTCAAAATCAAAAAGATCCCATGAAAACCAGGCTGCCTGGGCCATCTCAAGACTGATTCCCTCAGCAGAAAACCGCAGGCCGGCGCGATGTCCGCGAATCCTCTGTCCGGGTTTAATGCAAACCCTGTTTCCCCGGCTCTCGAGCATCAGTTGGTTGTCATTGTAAAACCCAAGGGAAAAAACTACTTCAACGGAGTATGCAGACTGATTGGTTAACTGAATATTCAGCATGGCATCACTGCCCTTTTTAAATGGATGGCTTCTTTGCCAACGATACTCTGCAAGCACACCATCCCTGTTGTCAAAATAAGTATACTCTACCTGTGCAGAGACTGGCTGAGAGAAACCCAGCAGGAGTCCGGCAAAAAGAACAAAAAAAAGCTTTTTCATCTTTGGAAGATTTAATCTATTTATAATGAGGTTCCTGTACGCAAAACAATTTGCAGCATAAATTCCCTGGCCCTGAAAAGCTGGGCCTTTACGGTACCCAGAGGGAGATTCAGCTCATCAGCGATCTCTTCGTAGGACTTTTCATCAAAATACCGCATTCTTACCAATTGACGGTAGGCCGGTTTAAGCCTTTCAACAAGCATGCCAACCACCGCAATCCTTTGCTCCCTTGTAATACCGCTATCCGGGCTGTCGGAATCCGAGCTCAGGGTAAACAACACATCAGATTGATCAATTTCTTCATTGCCCTTTGCACCCAACACATTCTTTTTTTGTTTACGCAAAAAATCGATGCCATGATTTGACGCTATTCGAAACAGCCAGGTACTGAAAGCAAATGCCGGAGAATATTGATCAAGGCTGCGAAAAGCCTTGGCAAATACCTCTATTGAGAGATCTTCCGCATCCTCCCGGCTTGAAGTCATCTTAAGCATCATGAAATAGACAACGTCCCAGTAGATGTCTAGCAGGGTGTTAAAAGCACGCTGGCTGCCATTTTCAAGGGCATCCTTTACCAGGGCAAAATCCCTGCATCCTTTTTCCGTAAGCCTGGGGTTTACTTCCATGAGTTGCGCCTGGTGGTTCGGCTTGCCAATACAAAGATAAGCTGAAAATACGGATAAACCATATCCAGCAGCATACAGTAAGGACTCAGACGGGGCTCATTCAGACGCCGGGCCAGGCGGGTAAAGACAATCTGCTGTGTGAGTATTTTGATAAGAAAGACACCGGGTATCACATACATCATCAGATAGTGCGGCAAAGCAAGAACAGAGCCAAGAAGCAATGGGTAGTATATCAAATTGGTTAACCCAAAAAGGCCAAGCAGGAATTTGTGTTTCCCCTTATAGTAAACGGATGTAGACATATGTCTGGATTTCTGTCTGAACCAATGCCTGAAGCTGGTTTTGGGTTCAGAAACCGTATGGCTGTGCGGATTGAGTTCAACTGCGGTGTTTTTTGATGTAGCAACCTGATTTACAAACAAATCATCATCTCCGGACAGCACCGTATAATGGGATGTAAAACCCTTTACTCCGTAAAACAGGCTGCGGGTATACCCCAAATTACGGCCAACTCCCATATAGGGACTGCCTGCCAGCGCGAAACCAACATACTGCATGGCAGTAAACATGGTATCGAAGCGAATAAACAAATTCAGGAGGCCGGGCCTTCTTTCATATTTCCCGTACCCCAGCACCAGCTTTTTCTGATCTCCGAAATGGTCGGCCATTCGGGTTATCCAATGCGGGCTGGCGGGTTTGCAATCAGCATCTGTAAGCAGCAGGTGCTCATGACTGGCAGATTTAATGCCAACTGAAAGGGGCAGCTTTTTGCCTTTAAAGAAGTTCACACTTTCTTTCAGGGTAATTACCTTGAGTTCTGGATACTTTTCCTGCATTTGCTGCAACAATCCTTCGCTGTCATCATCCGAAGCATCATTTACAACAATTACCTCAAATTCAGGATAATTTTGTTCCAGTACAAGCGGCAGGTTGTTTTCAAGGTTTCTGCATTCATTGCGTGCGCATATGATTACAGAGACCGGACCTTCAAATCCGGGTTTTTGCCGTGTTTTCAGAAAAGCACTCCTGCCCATAATAAACCAGTAAAAGCCCAATTGTATCAGGGCAACTGACAGGAAGGCAATGGTGGCCACCCAATGGACATGCGATAGGGCAGCATGAAACCAGCTCATAGATTGCTGCTTTTGTTAACATGCAAAATTATCATATCCTATGGAATAGTTTTATCTTTGGCGAAAATTCATTCAGGCCTGATGCAGTTTACTGTTCAAACCACTGACCCGTACAGCAGCGCCCGTGTCGCCACCCTGACAACAGCCCACGGAAGCATCCCCACTCCGATTTTTATGCCTGTGGGAACAGCCGGCACCGTTAAGGCCATGCACCGGAAAGATCTGGCAGATCAGGTTAAGGCGCCAATCATACTTGGCAATACCTACCACCTGTATCTAAGGCCGGGAACGGATATTTTATATAAGGCCGGCGGGCTTCATCGTTTTATCTCCTGGCAGGGTGCCATCCTCACTGACAGTGGAGGCTATCAGGTTTATTCATTGGCGCACAGGAGAAAAATGACTGAAGATGGCGTAACCTTTCAGTCTCATGTAGACGGATCAAGGCATCTTTTCAGCCCGGAAAAGGTAATGGATATTCAGCGCATGATAGGTGCCGATATTATTATGGCCTTTGACGAATGCACCCCCTGGCCATGCGATTACCGGTATGCAACCGACTCCATGCAGCGTACCCACCGCTGGCTTGACAGATGCATCAGGCATCTGGACAAGCAGGAGCCTCTATATGGATATGCCCAGGAGCTGTTTCCCATCGTTCAGGGCAGTACCTTCAGAGACCTGCGGCAGGAGTCTGCCAGGGTAATCAGCGAGCATGACCGTGCAGGAAATGCCATTGGCGGATTGTCAGTTGGAGAACCAACAGAGCTCATGACAGAAATGACATCCATTGTTTGCGACATATTGCCCAGGGACAAGCCCCGCTATCTCATGGGTGTGGGAACGCCTGCCAATATTCTGGATTCCATTGCACTGGGGGTCGACATGTTTGATTGCGTGATGCCAACGCGCAACGCACGCAATGGCATGTTGTTTACTTCTGAAGGGATTATCAATATCCGCAACAAAAAATGGATGGACTGCTTTGACCCCATCGATCCCAATGGCAGTCTTGCCCTGGACCACGAGCATACCCTGGCTTACCTCAGGCATTTATTCGTTTGCAATGAGATGCTGGGACCGATGATTGCCACCATGCACAACCTGAGGTTTTATCTCTGGCTGGTAGAAGAAGCCCGTATAAAAATTGCTTCAGGCAATTTCTCTCAATGGAGGCAGCAAATGATTCCCAAACTGACCCGTAGATTATAAAACGCCGGATGCTGACAACCATAGACAGGTATATCATGCGAAAGTTCCTTGGAACTTTTTTCTACGCCATCGCGTTGATCATCCTGATTGTGGTAATCTTCGACCTCTCCGAGAAAATTGATGACTTTCTGGAAAACAATGTCCCGCTTTCTGAAATCATCCTGGTTTATTATCTGAACTTCATTCCATATTTCATCAATCTCTTCAGTCCGCTATTTACTTTCATTGCGGTCATCTTCTTCACCTCTCGAATGGCTTTTAATACGGAGATCATTGCCATCCTGGGTGCCGGCATCAGCTTTAAAAGAATGTTGTTGCCCTATTTTGCATCAGCCGCCATTCTCGCAGTATTTTCCATTCTGCTGACCAATATTCTGATCCCCCCTGCCAATAGCCGCCGGATTGCATTCGAAAGAAAATATGTTTACATACAGCAGGCATTTCGTGAACGAAATATACATCAGCAAATAAGACCCGGTGTGTTTATTTATCTGGAGTCCTACAGCGAACGCAACCAGACGGGTTTCAGGTTCAGTCTGGAAAGAATCGCAGAAGGCAGGCTGGAATACAAACTAATGTCTGAAAGCATCCGGTGGGATACCATTATCAACGGCTGGCAGATTAACAACTATAATATCAGGACAATCAATGGAATGAATGAAACCCTGGAATTCGGAAGCAGAAAGGACACCATACTTCCATTTACTCCTGATGACTTCATTCAGGACCTGAAGGAAATGGAGTCAATGGGATTTCGGGAACTGAACAGATTCATCCGAAACGAAAAGTTAAAGGGGTCGGAAACAGTAGTGTTTTATGAAGTTGAGAAGCACCGCAGGCTTTCATTCCCGTTTGCAACCCTTGTACTCACGCTTATCGGAGTGGCCCTTTCGTGCAGAAAAGTCAGGGGGGGGATCGGATTGCATCTTGGGGCCGGGATAGCCATGAGTTTTGGTTACATCCTGTTCATGCAGGTATCTACCACTTTTGCCACCAATGGCAATCTTCATCCCATGATAGCCGTATGGATACCCAATATTGTTTTTGGCCTGGCCGGCCTCTATCTTATAAAGAAAGCGCCAAAGTAAGCCTGGCAAAAGATATCAGGAAGCTTTTTTAAAAATCAGATCCGAAAGCAGGTAACCCATTACACCGCCCCATATCATGCTCAGGTATGGATTTGAGGTAATGGCACAGGTCCCCGTTTTACAACCAACCAAAAGATAATACACATATCCGCCCGCAACTCCGGCAAGAGAGAAAAGAGCTACTGCCAGCATAAATGCCTGGGGCTTAAGCAAAACCCGCAAAGATTTCTTTGCGGGTTCTCCATTTGATGAGTGTTTTTCCATATCAGTCTTCATTTTTTACCTTGAGTACATCCTCTATTACCCTGACAAACTCCTGCTTGGGCAAGGCACCTGCCGCCATCTGCGGCTGTTCTCCCATAGGTACAAACAATAAAGATGGTATGCTGCGTATTCCGAACATGGCAGCAAGATCACGCTCCTTTTCAGTATCTACTTTGTAAACATCAAGTTTCCCTTCATACTCAGAAGACAATTCTTCGAGGATTGGGGCCACCATTCTGCAGGGAGCGCACCAGTCTGCATAAAAATCAATAATACAGGGTTTATTCCCTTCAAACTTCCATTCTTTGTTGGCTTCAAAATCAAAAACCTTTGTTTTGAAGCTCTCCAGTGTTAAATGTTCCATGATATAATTGTGTTAGATTATAATAATTCGTTGATGGCTGCGGCCAGGGTTTCTTTCTGCTGAACGCCTACAAAGCGTCTTACAGCCTGTCCGTCCTTAAAGATAATCAGGGTTGGAATCCCGGTAACCTGATAACGCATGGCCAATTCGCGATAATCGTCAACATCAAGCTTTGAGATAACTGCTTTTCCTGCCATGTCTTTGGCAAGTTCGTCTACGATAGGACCCTGTATCCGGCAAGGGGCGCACCAGGTTGCCCAGAAATCTACCAATACCACCCCTTTGGAGATGGTCTCATCAAAATTCCCTGAGGTCATAACCAGAGCCCCCTTTGCTTCTGAATCAGACACGATGCGATCTGCCGAACTGCTATTGTGTCCGTTTGTTTCACTGCGATTAAAGAAATAGAAGCCTGCAACGGCTATCACAATTACCGATAGGGCTATCCACATGGGACGCATGCTTTGCTTGTTGGATTTGGCTGGTGCTGACATTTTATTTTGTTGATTATGTTATACTTATAATTTGTAAACAATGATTAATTTGAATGCATAAAGATATATACATATTTCCGTACAGACAAGCTGGCTGCTGTTAAAAAAACAAAAAAGGGGGCATGGCCCCCGCCTGAAAGATTTCGCCGGAAAATCAATCAATTCCGGCAAAATGTTTCATATACTGAACCCTGTAATATGCCGGGCCTGCAGCTGAATTTTTATGACTCATGCTTCCCTTGAAGGCCTGAATGTCTTTATGCCCATTCTTATCCATCCAGGAGGTGAGCTCTGAATGAATGCTGCCAAGGTACTCAACACCGTTTTTATAAAGCACGGAGCAAACCTGAACTGCATCTGCCCCTGCCATTAACTGTTTTACAACACCCAATCCATCATGCACTCCGGTGGAAGCACACAGGTCGCAATGAACCTTTCCAGCCATTATGGCTATCCACCTCAGCGATGTGGTGATCTCCTCAGGCCTGCTGTACATATTGGCCGCTGAAATGCGCAATTTATCAGGGTCAATATCCGGATGATAGAATCTGTTAAACAACACAAGACCCTGAATGCCTGTCCAGGACAATTTCCGAATCATATGGGCGAGCCCGGAAAAATGATATGAAATCTTTAGAGCCACAGGTATATCAATCTGTTTTTTTACCTGCTCAATGATATCGAAATACACTTTCTCGTAATCAGCCCCCTCCTTTTCTATATCAGCAGGCAGCGTAAACACGTTCAGCTCAAGGGCATCAGCACCGGCTTGTTGTATCTCACGGGCAAAAGCGGGCCATTCGGCTCCCGACACACAATTGATGCTGGCAATCACAGGAATATCCAGCTGCTTCTTTGCACCGGCTATCAATTCAAGGTATTCATTCAGGGTATGTGTTCTTGCGTAATTCTTAATATAATCTTCGGCCTCAGTATAGCCTCCCTGAACATCGTCATAAGAAAACACCTTCCTGATCTCAAGTTTTATTTGTTCCTCGAACAGGGACTTAAGTACAACAGCGCCTGCTCCGTTTTTTTCCATGGTAACCAGATTCTGAATGTTTCTGGTAAGTCCGGAACTGCCTACAATAATAGGACTGGGGATTTGAAGTCCAAGATAGGTTGTTGAAAGATCAATCATTCGATGCGGATGTTTTAGATGGATAAATCTGTATGTTTTCGCCTTAACAAACCTACATACATTTTCCCACAAATCCAATACTTTCAAAGGAGAAAACATGGGCTGGCGTGCATGCCGTTTCCGGAATGTCCTGACAACACTTTCAGGTTTTGCATTATATTTGCAGGCCATAACCCAAAGTCCCAGTTTATGCAGCCATTCATTAATGACAACAAGCAACCGGAAGCCCTTAAGTATGGCTTTCGTAATCTGATGGAACCCCTGCTTGTATTATTCAATAAGGCAGCACACCAAATATTTCCCTTCAGAAAATATTACATGGCCTATAGCATACCCGGAGGCGTTTATGGAT
>CAZFOI010000065.1:0-7816 GCA_964520605.1 uncultured Bacteroidales bacterium | reverse complement strand
TGTGTGTTTTGTTCGAGCAGCAATCAGGTCCTTCCTGCTTTTGGCGATGCTGCTGCGGAGTTGGGCCGACTGATGGGAATCAGAAACCATCAACTGATATACGGGGGAACAAATATTGGTCTTATGGGTGTCCTGGCTCGTGCTGCCGCTGACAACAATGCCCGTGTTACGGGCATAATTCCATCCTTTATTGCCAGTAAGGGCATAGCCAATGACCAGGCCCAGCAATTTGTGTATACCCAGGATATGTCAACACGCAAACAGGCGATGGCAACTGCTGCCGATGCATTTATCGCATTACCGGGTGGTTTTGGCACCCTGGAAGAATCTCTGGAAATTCTTACAGCCAAGCAATTACAGCTGCACAATAAGCCGGTAGTGTTTATAAACACCAACAACTTTTATTCTCCTTTGGATGCGTTTTTTCAAACACTGTTCGATAAGGGATTTACACACAAAAGATTCAGGGAATTGTACTGTCTTACCGATACGCCTCAGGCAGCCCTGGATTATATTGAATCCTATATCCCGCCTGACCTAAAGGATAAATGGACCGTGTAATGGGCTGAGATATTTTTTATATATTTACCATAAATGGCCTGAAGCATGACCGAACCCAAGGACAGGGACCTGATTCTGGTGCCGATTGACTTTTCTGATGTAGCGGCTTTTGCTACAGATCATGCCATTGAAATTGCCCGCTTGTTCAAACACAGGATATGCCTGTTGCATGTGGCACCCAGAAAGGTACTTAGTCCTGAACGTCAGTTGCAAATCAATCATGACCTGGAACACATGGTTCGCTCTATACGAAAAAGAACCAGGCTTAACGTTTCCTATAAGCTGGTTTTCGGTGTTATCCATGAGGCAATTAATGAAGCGGCAAGGCATCTGGATGCTGAGTTTGTTGTGATGGGGATTCACGGGAAAAAAGGCCGTGAGCACCTTACCGGTACGGTTGCCTATAAAGTGGTAAGGGAGTCCCCGGTCCCGGTTCTGCTGGTTAAACATATGCACCATCATAAGGGATATAAGAACATCGTGCTGCCGGTTGATTTTTCAAAAAAGCGCGCACACAAGATTGAACAGGCCATCAGGTTTGGAAAGTATTTTGGAGCAACCATCAGGGTGTTTGGTTATTTGTCTACCCAGAACAAAGCCAGAATTATTAAAAAAGAAGCCCTGCTTAAAGGAGTCGGTCAGGTGTTTGCCAGAGAAGGCATCCCTGTTACCACAGAACTGCACGTTAACCCTGGGGCAGACTGGGCCGATACCCTGATTGGCTATGCAGAGGGAAACAATGCTGACCTTATCATGATAGTGGCCAATCGCGGAGGGAGGCTGTCAGACTGGCTTTATTCCAATGCAACAGTAAGAATCATTGACAGCTCAGAAGTTCCCATTTTAACGGTAGCTCCCAGAACTCTGGCTTATAGTGAAATGCCTCCGCACAGAACCCTGCTCAAGCCTTTTGTAGATCCTTTCGGCCTTCTGAACCACGATGATGCATCCCGGGAATAATACTTCAACATCAACCCATGATTCAAAACTTTCAGGACACACAGCTCGCATTTATTGACAAGGATAATGCTTATTTAAAGAGGGCTTTATGGATGTTCAGGCTTGTTGCCCGGCCTTTTCTGGTAAAAACCGGATCGTTTTTTATCCGGCTGGCCGTGTTTATGCGGATCCCTTTTTCCTGGGCCATAGGCCCGGTATTCAAGCATTTTTGCGGAGGAGAGAGCATTGAGGATGCCACGGCCTCAATAAAAAAACTAGGGAAATCGGGATTGTTTACCATACTGGATTATGCGGCAGAGGGAAAACAGCAGGAGTCAGACTTTCAAAAGGCATTTGATCAAATTCTGCTTACCATAGACAAAGCCCACAGCGATCCGCTTGTACCGTTTGCCGTATTCAAGCCCAGCGGTTTGGTAAGGGCGGAGCTCCTGGAGAAGTGGCAAAACGGTAATGCTTTAAGCGCTTCAGAGCAGTCTGAGGCAGCACTCTTTAAAAATCGCTTGCTGTCATTGTTTGGCAGGGCGGCCTCTTACCGTGTTCCTGTTATGGTTGATGCCGAAGAGAGTTGGATTCAGCAGGTGGTGGATCAATTGACAGAGGAGATGATGGTGCGGTTTAATACCAATGCTCCATTGGTATACACCACCCTGCAGATGTATCGCACAGACCGTATGGATTATCTGCGGGAACTTCACAGGAGGGCCCGTGAGAAGGGCATATTTATTGGCGTAAAACTTGTCAGGGGGGCATATATGGAAAAGGAAAGAGAACGTGCTTTCAAACTGGGACAGCCTTCACCCATACACCCTGATAAGGCAGCAACAGACGCTGCCTTTGATGATGCGGTAGCTTATTGTATCAGTCACATCGATGAAATTGCCGTTTGTATTGGCACCCATAATGAACAAAGTTGCCTGCTTGCAATCGGGCAGATGCACAAGAGGGGCATTCAGCCTTCACATCCCCATATTTCTTTTTCCCAGCTTTTGGGCATGAGTGACCATATCAGCTACGCTATGGCTGCCGCGCAATACAGGGTTTGTAAATATGTGCCCTACGGACCTGTAAATACTGTTCTGCCATATCTGATCCGCAGGGCAGAGGAAAACACTTCGGTAGCCGGACAAACTTCAAGAGAATTATTCCTTATCAAACAGGAGCTCAGGCGACGCAAAAATCAGGGTCTCTGATAACGTCTTTGCCTGATCGCCTCGTAGATCAGAATGGCTGCTGAAGCAGATACATTCAGTGAATCAATGATTCCGTGCATGGGAATTTGAATGATTTGACCGGCTGCGTTTAACCAGGTTTCAGAAAGCCCTTTGTCCTCAGCTCCAAATACCAGGGCAGTCCCCCTTCGATAGTCGGCTTCGAAACAGTTTTTTGAATTTCTGAGAGCGGCAGCCAAAATGTCAATATTTCTTTGTTTCAGCCATTCAATCGCTTCTTTCTCTGTTGCTGTCGCAATCGGAAGAGTAAAAACGCAGCCCAGGCTCGAACGGATTACATTGGGATTCATGGGGTCGGTTCCCGGATTGGTAAGTATGATTCCATCCACCCCGGCGGCATCGGCTGTACGAAGTATTGCACCCAGATTGCCCGGTTTTTCAACAGCATCAACAATCAGATATAAAGGGGCTTCCTTCCTTTCCCAATCCCTTAATTTTCCCTGGACATAGGGTCCCGTAATCAGAATTCCCTCCTGGTTTTCTCTGTAAGCCATTTTGTTGTATACAGCTTTATTCACCTGCACCAGTTTCTCCCGGCTCACAGATTCAGGGCCAATCGGATACTCCGGATCAGGAGCAAATATGTCCGGGCACCAGAAGAGGAAGTCCGGTTTGAGACCAGAATTAAGGGCCAGAAATGCCTCCCTGCGACCTTCTACAAGAAACCTGCCGGCTTTCTTTCTCTCGGCCGGCTTTTGCTGAAGCCGCAGCATCTCTTTGATCAGTGGGTTATGGATGCTGCTGATGATTTGCATATTGAATGAAGTGGGATTGCGGTTTTAATTGCTGCCAGGTTTACCGAAAAAGTACCTTTCATAGAAAAACACAATGGCAGCACAAAGATACATCAATGAGGCAATGATTAAAACAAGCTGCATGCCACTGTTTACTGCTATCAGAGTTGCCAATGAGGTGCTGACAACAGATAAACTGCCATTGATGCCCCATGCCCAGGGCACCTGCCAGGAATCATATGCATGAATGTACCTTAGGCCGAGGGGGAACAGCATCCCCATAAAGAATGCAGGAATCCCGATAATGGCGAGACCCAGCGAAATCCTTGCCACTTGCCCAAGTGCGGTAGCCAACGTCATCAGCCCTGATAATCGCAATGACATTAAAACCAATAATACAGACACCAGGATCGTTATCCGGATTATGTTTCTTTTAGATGGTTTGAGCTTTTCTGAAACCAGACTTCCCGCAGCGCTGCCAGTAAGCATGGTTCCTATTACGGCTGAAATTGCGACAACAGGATGACCAAAGTGCCTTACAAATGTTTGTATAAGGATGATTTCAGTAAACATATAGGCTACCCCAAGGATGCCAAAAAATACCAGTGTTCCCTTTTTTCTGGATTTCCCTTTCTTCAGAGCAGAAAGTGGCAGTATAATAAAGATCGCAGTGAATAGTATGCTTTGGATCAGACTTACCAGAACTATAAGGTAACCAAGCTCAAAAAAAGGCAACTGGCCTGGTCCAAATTGCTGCATAATGGATAGAATGCCATGTACGCTTAGGAAGTGTGAAAAGAATGGTTTGTTGTCTGTTGCAGGGCGAATATTGAAGCCATATTCCGAATACACCGTGTCATCGCCCCGGGCCAATCTGTCGAGGATTTCAAAGAAAAGCATGTCCTCGGGTTGGTTAAATCTTGTTCTATTCTCTGGAATAATTCCCGGCAATAACAATGGATCGAACAGCATCGATTTACAGAATGACTCAATGGCCTGAATCTGATCTTTGTTTGGCGCTGTTTTCATGAAAACATAGCTTACCGTTCCCCAGGAACGTATTGCAATCAAATGCTCAGAAATATTCTCAATACCGCGTTCCCTGGCAGCGGCTTTTATGGTGGTATAAACCTTGAGTACTGACCTGACAGGGTAATCGACCCATGCCGAAACAACAAGCATTCCGTTATAGGACAAGCTGTTTTGCATTTCAATAAAGGACTCAACGGTAAGGCTGTAATCTTCATGCAGGGCCTGAATGCCGGCAGATCCTCCGAATGAACCAATAAGGGGAATCACTATAAGGTCATATCGCCTGCCTGGTTTTCTTGATAAATGAAAGCGGGGATCTGAAGGGATCAGGCTTACACCCCTTAAGTTTAATTCGTCCGGGTTTTTGCGTTTGATCAGGTATCTCAGCAGCTCCCTGTTGTTTTCAACGGCGTCTATGTTTTCAACACCCCGGCTCATTGCATGATCAAGGTCTGCTCCTGTGCCGGCATTTAAAATCAATACGGATTTTGGCTGTTGTATAACATAAGGGAGAGCCATGGTAGTAAAATCAAGGATGTGATTTCCTTTTTCAGCCGGATTTGAACTGGGAATAATTCCATAGTAATCACCGTTTACGAATATGATTTCTTTTACAGGCATTTCTTCCTGATAAACCAGACTAACAGATGGTGCAAAACGCCAGTGTGGTGCATCAACAATATCGATCTGGCCATGGAGTCCAAAAGAAGAATGAACGATCTTTGTCCCGGGAAGGCTTTTGGCTTTAGAAAGGTCTTTGAATGCAGACCGGGAAGCAGGCGGAGGTGCCAGGGTAAGGCCCAGGACCATGACGGAAAACAAAGCGGCAACCATAAGTTGTTTCAGCTTCCACGATCTTCTATAATATATTGCTGATGCAATCAGGGGCATAAGGCCAATTACCGGCATAATGAACCGAGCAGAAGCTATGGCAATTATCAGCAGAACCAAAACAGATCCAATACCCGAACCAGCCATATTGACAAAATACCATTGTCCAATTCTTCCTGCACTGGCTGTAAACTGAATCCCAATAGCCATGGCTGAAGTAAAAAAAGGCAGAAAGAAAAGCAAGTATTGGATAAATAATAAGGGGAAGTGATTTGGTTCAACAAAAAGCAGAAACAAGTCGAATCGGATCGGAGCGGTTTGGGAAAGCGGGAAAACCGCCATCATTAGAATGCCGCTCGCTGCCATCAGCAATGGAATGAGCCAAACGGAAGCGTTTAGTAGTTTCTCCCTGAACAAGGCAAGTAGAGCACCTGCTGCGCCAAAACCCAGCATGGCTATCGATATGATCATATAGGCAAAATGATGCCACTGGACCACACTGATTAGTTTCATTAAGGCAACCTGGAATGCCACGATGGCTGCAGAGTGCAGCCCGATAGCCAGCAATTGACAAATCCTGGGATTAATTACGTTTGTATTTGTCGAATTCATTCCTGCCGTGTAAATGGTACAAACCTCACAGGCATCAGGTTGCGTGTGGTTATATTGCCATTCCTTTTCTCAACCAGCATGAGTTGCTGCACCTGAAAGGGAGACCCAACCGGAATGACCATTCTGCCTCCGTCTTTAAGTTGGCGGATAAGCGGAGGCGGTATGTGTCCTGCTGCAGCAGTAACCACTATGGCATCAAATGGACCATGTTCTTCCCAACCGTAATATCCGTCGTCAATTTTTACGCTTATATTATCGTATAGACTTTCAAGAAGTTCTTTCGCATTTTGGCCTAATTCTTGTACAATTTCTATAGTGTAAACGTGCCGGGAAATTTCAGCCAGGACGGCAGCCTGGTATCCTGAACCTGTTCCGATTTCCAGAATCCGGTCATGTGGTTTGGGATTTGCGACACTGGTCATATAGGCTACAATAAATGGCTGAGAAATGGTTTGACCGAAGCCGATTGGCAAAGGCCTGTCATGATAGGCAAAACGCTGTTGTGATGCTGGTACAAATAAATGTCTGGGCACTTTCCGCATGGCTTGCAGGGTAGGTTGGTGTGTAATCCCCCTGGCTTGGATTTGCTGGTTTACCATACGGTTGCGCTCTCTGTCAAATTGATCCTGATTTGCGGCTGAAAACCGCAATGGGCACAAGCCCAATACAGCAATCAATATAAATCTTGGGATCTTAGTCATTTGCGGCAGATTTATAAAAAATCCCAATATAAGCAATTGGTATTGAACATCAAAATGGGTTGCATGGTTAAACTTTTTGAGACATTTTCCAGGATTTCCCTGAAAGGTGTTATTTTTATCGGATTTGCATTGCATCGAAGTAATACTTAAAGAACGTAAAATCAATATTATGGCTATGAAAAACTACATTGTTGGCCTTGGACTTTTGCTGTTATTGGCAGTTGTCATTCCCGCTAATGCCGTGGGTCAGCAGATTAACCAGGGGCTTCGTGCCGTTGAATCCCTTCAGCGGCTTGACACAAACGTACCTTTGCAGAAGCTTTTTATTCAGACAGACAAGGACGATTATATCTCTGGTGAGAATATCTGGCTGAAGGCCTATCTGCTTAAGGCCTCAAGCCACATCCCCGTTGATCTGAATTCGACCCTTGTAATTGAACTTTTCAACTCCAATGGTCAGGCAGTGGCATCTGAACTATTCCGTTTGGACAATGGCTTGGCCTGGGGGCACATTTCCCTTCATGATTCCATGCCAGACGGCAACTATAAGATCAGGGCATATACGGAATGGTTGAGGAATTTTGGAGAAGAGCATTTCTTTCAAAAGGAAGTGTATATTCACAATCCTCTTGAAGCCAACTACATCAACAGCCGTGAATTACGAAGGAATCAGCAATTTAACCGTTCACTTGAGCAAAAACAGGCCCAGCGCCAGTTTGCGGTGTTTCCCGAGGGCGGTCATCTCCTGGCAGGTCTGGAGAACAGGGTCGCATTTAAGGCTGCTGATGGCATGGGTGGTGGTGTAAATGCATCCGGAAGTCTGGTAGACAGAACGGGCAGGGAAGTTGCCACTTTCGCAGTTGGGCATGATGGCATGGGGAAATTTCGCTTTGTTCCGGAAGCAGGCATGACATATACTGCACAGATTGTGTTTGATAACGGAAGCAGGCGCAATTTTCCCCTGCCTGAAGTAAAAGCATCCGGTTATCTGCTGACTGTAGACAATACCTACGAAGGCCTTAACATTGCCTTGCACTCAAGATTCTCTGCCGGCGATCCATATGCCGGAGCTCCGGCATATGTAATGGTGCACACCAGGGGCCGGCCATTGTTTGTAGAGGAAGCCGTTTGGCAAAACGGAATATTCAGGACTTCG
>CAZFOI010000064.1:0-7841 GCA_964520605.1 uncultured Bacteroidales bacterium | reverse complement strand
CTTTTTATACCCATTCAGATACCCTGCACTTTACCGACAGCCGGTTCTCAGAAAATAAAGACAGTGGCCTGGAAGCAGAAATAACCATTACACGAAATGTTAAGGAACGGTTTCTTGAGAACAAACTCAATGTGCGCAGGCGTTGGGATTCATCAATGGGTATTTCGCAGCAATCTGCTATAGATATTTCTCAGGATTTAAGCAGCCCTTTTGAGCAGTTTGGCAATCAATTGCGTGCACTGCAATTCATTGGAAACAGGCTTGTGGAATTTGTTTCAGAAATCTCCTACGACAAACATCCTCAATCCCTGCTCGTCAGCCCTGTTCCTTCTATTGGCATCTTTGCCGATTATGCAGATGCTGAGCACATCAGACAAGAACTTAGCATCAGTCGGTTTTCAGCAAATCATAACGCCATGATGCGTTTTTCATTTAGAAAGGTTGATCTAAGGCAAACCTTTGGTTTGTATTATCAGAGTCAGCACCTGGTATCGGAGTTGCACCTGATGGCTGCCGATCAGCTGCAGAGCCCTGAGGAAGATTTTGTTAACAATATGACAGCAAGTCAGATTCAGGCTTATTCGCGATCGGAACTAACCTATCGCACATCAAGTCTTTCTTTGGTTGCCAGCCTGCCCATATCCATACGTTTGATAAAGATTGAAGACCACCTGGCCTCAAACACTCAGAACATCAGAAAACTCTATCCCGAGCCACGACTGAGCATGAATTATTATTTAACTTCCAAATGGATTCTCAATTCAAGCATCAGGTACGCAAATTCATTCCCGGGCTTTGATGGCATGTATTATGGATATATCATGACCAACCACCGGTCCGTGCAGAAAAGACCTGTTCCACTACCCGAAAACAGACTGGCATCATTTGAGATAACAGGGAGATACAACAATCCTTTTACGCTTACAAACGCCAGTCTGTCTTATGTCTTTTCAAGTTTTTCAAGAAGTCAGATGATGGACTTGCAAGTACTGAGCAACGGTGCCACACTATCAACCATAATCGAAAAGCCTTATTCTTCGAACTCCCATATAGTAAGCTTACAGGCAGGAAGTAAAATCATGCCACTAGCATCAGACATTGGAATGAAAGTCACCTACAATTATTCCGGAAGTCCGGTATTGGTTAACGGAACAGAGAATTTCTCCGTGAATCATGTTATGGCGATTGACCCGATGATTACCACCGATTTTGCCACATGGATTAACACATCCTACAGGCCAACTTTCCTGTTTTTTGCTAACAGGCTTGGCAATGATGGCAACTATCGCAAACAATCCAGTCAGAAACACCCCGTGGGAATTCATGTCTTTCCTGCAAAGAATCATTATGTATCATTGACATACGAATATTATAAATACAGGGGTTACAGCGCCTCTTTCCTTGATCTGTCTTATAGAATCAGTTTCCCGAAAAAAAGAACCGACCTGCAGATCGGCTGGAACAACATACTACAGGCTAATGAGTATACAGAGGTGTCCATTTCACCCTACCTCATGACAGTAACCACCATCATGCTCAGACCCTCCCAAATATGGTTTACCTACAAGTTTTCATTTTAGCCCCTTCAAACCACGAACTACGAACCACGAACTAATCCCCCTTTTCACCCCCTCCCCCCCGCCATTCACCGATTTCTCCTTGCGCCAACCTACAGCCCGTCCTACCTTTGCCTCATCAAAACATTTTTTATTCATTTAATTCTTTTCAACCATGAGTCAGACTAATAATCGACGGGTCGTTTTGGGCCTTTTATTCATCCTTGTAGGCGGCATCTTGCTAATGAAGCTTGCCGGATTTTTTCAATTTTTTAACCTTCCCGGATATATCTTTTCCTGGAAAATGATCCTGATCGCCCTTGGGGTTTTCCTGATGACTACAGAAAGAAACAAATCCACAGGCGTAATCCTGTTTTTGATTGGTGGGGTGTTTCTATCCAGAGACATTTTCCGGGTAGAATTCTGGGAAGTGATGCGCTTTGTAATCCCGGCCCTTTTCCTGTTTGCGGGTTTTGCCCTGTTGTTTCCCGGGCGGGTATTTCCAAGGCGCAAATACAACCGCATAACCGCTGAAGACCGTCTGGACAGCCTTCAGGAGGTGAATGTGTTCAGCGGTGGTACCAAATCCATTTCCTCAGACAAATTCAAAGGAGGAGAAATTACATGCATATTTGGAGGCACGGAGTTAAACTTTAAAAACGCCAACCTGGCCCCGGGAATCAATGTCCTGGATGTTACCTGCATCTTTGGGGGGGTAACCCTTTATATTCCGGAAGACTGGTCTGTTAAGCTGGATGTTACCCCGGTTTTTGGCGGATTCAGCGATTCCCGTGCAGAAGCCAATTTGAACCTGGTTACCGACCCTGAAAAAACCCTGCATATCAGAGGAACTGTTATCTTTGGGGGAGGAGAAATAAAAGTGGTATAAGCATCCCATGCGCATCCCGGCCCTGATAGACAAAAGTTTTCTGTTGTTTTACCTTATGCTGGGTTTGCTTAGCACCCTGGTCCATGCAACCATTATTCAATGGATGTTCGGACCAGGGTTTATCTTTGCCCTTTTCGATGCTTTTACGGCTTACGCCCTGCTGTTTTTGATGCTTCCTGCCATGTGGTTTGTGGTGCGTTTTGGGGGCGAAAACCGCCTGATCAGCGCCAGGGTCATGCTGAACATTGTTGCTGCTGCGTTCCTGCTGCTGTTTGTTTGGTATATGGGACAGGAAAGACTGTTGATGTGGTTATACGCCCATCAGACCAATCACGCAGCCGTTGACCCCCCCGGATTGGTCATCCGGCTGGTTGTGGCCTTTCTGATTACCACCATTGTAATTGTTTCCCTGATGGGGTATCACCTTATTTTGGAAACCCGTCAGGCCCTGATGCGTGAGAGCCGGCTGTTGGAACTCAACCGAAAAACCGAACTGGACGCCTTGAAAAACCAGCTTAATCCCCACTTTCTGTACAACAGCCTGAATACCATCAGTAGCCTTACCCTAAGCGCCCCTGAAAAAGCCAGGGCCATGGTAGGGAAGCTGTCAGATTTCCTAAGACACGCCCTGCGCATCGATGCCATGCAACTCACCACTCTCAGGGACGAACTCAGCAATGTGGAACGCTATATGGAAATTGAAAAAGAGCGGTTCGGCAACAGACTGAGTTATCGACTGGAGGTAGAAGAGGGCTGTTTTGAGCAGAAAGTTCCGGCCCTGATCCTTCAACCCCTTTTCGAAAATGCCATTAAGCATGGGGTTCAGGCAGCTCAGGAACCTGTTCACATCGCCTTTCAGGCCCGCTTGCAGGACAATGAACTTGTATTGCAGCTTAGCAATGCCTACGATCAGAAGTTCACTGCTTTTCGCAGGGAAGGGGTGGGGCTGGAAAATGTTCGCAGCCGGTTGCGACTGCATTTTGGCAATGGTCAGTTACTCAGGCTGAAAGCCCATGAGGGGGTGTTTACCGCCACCATGGTGCTTCCTGCCTTACAAAATAGCGACATCGAATGAATTACAAAGCCATCATCATAGATGACGAAGCGCCTGCACGCAACCTGATCCGGTCTTTCCTTGAGGGGCATCCCCGGGTAGTATGTGCTGGAGAAGCATGCAATGGCCTGGAGGCAGCGCGTATGGTGTTGCAACTCAAGCCCGACCTGGTTTTTCTCGATATAGAAATGCCCAGGGTAAACGGCCTGGAAATGGTGGAACTCATTGAGGGAGAATACATGCCTCTGATCGTTTTCGTTACCGCATATGACCAATAT
The DNA here is from genome assembly GCA_964520605.1 of uncultured Bacteroidales bacterium. GTDB lineage: Bacteria > Bacteroidota > Bacteroidia > Bacteroidales > UBA7960 > CAZFOI01. The sequence goes on along the minus strand of CAZFOI010000064.1, from coordinate 4,064 downwards.
GCCATGAAGGCATTCGAAAAAAATGCCGTGGATTATCTTCTCAAACCCGTGTCTCAGGAGCGCTTCGACCTGGCGGTGAACAGAGTGCTTGACAGGCTTGACATAAAGCATGATCATGCCCTCCACATCAAACAGGCCGTAGATCAGATTGATCAGGAAAAGGAACAAATCTCCCGCATTGTGGTAAGAGACAACCAGGGAATACACGTCATTGCCCCAAGCGAAGTTCTCATGCTCGAAGCTGCAGATGATTATGTGATGATTTATACTTCCACGGCACGTTATATCAAGAAAAAAACCCTCGGGTTCTATGAACGCTGTCTGGACCCTGCAACATTTGCAAGGATTCACCGTTCCTATATCGTGAACATTACCGGGGTGAAACGAATAGAGCCTTATTCTAAAGATGCCTGGGTTGCTATTTTGGCCAACGGAATGAAAGCTTCTGTAAGCAAGCAGGGCTACCAGTTGCTGCGTAAAACCTTTGATTTTTGAAAACGGAACGTTAAAAATTGTTACCTTTGCAAATTATTCGGGAAAAGGGACCATCTTTGCATCCTACCAATTATCAGTTAGATATGACATTTTTTTTGCGTTCGCTTCGAATTGTCGTTATGTTCTCCCTCCTGACAGGCCTTGGGGCTTGCAGCCAATATCAGAAGATACTGAAAAGCAACGACAACGAGCTGAAATACGCCAAAGCGATTGAATTCTACGAGAAAGGCAATTATACCCGCACCATTGCCCTGCTTACTGACATCATCCCTGCATTCAGGGGTACGGCACGGGCAGAAACCATCAACTATTATTATGCGATGGCCCACTACAAGCAAAAAGACTATATTCTGGCCAGCCATTATTTTAGGTCTTTTGCCACCGCCTTTCCCCAGAGTCGTTATGTAGAAGAATTCCTGTTCCTTAGTGCGTATTCCAAGTACCTGGAATCTCCGAGGCCAAGTCTTGATCAAACCCCGACCCTTGAGGCCATAAGGGAACTGCAGGCTTTTATCAACCGTTATCCATTGTCCGACAGGGTAGAGGAAGCCAATTCCCTTATTGATGAATTAAGGGTGAAATTGGAAACAAAACGCTTTGATAAGGGCATGACCTATATGCGAATCGGTGATTATACAGCAGCTATTACCGTTTTCGAAAGCCTGATCAGGGACTTTCCTGATACACGCCTGCGGGAAAGCGCCCTGTTGAATATGATGCAGTCGCAAATGGAATATGCCAATTTGAGCATACCGGAGCGACAAATTGAACGTTACCAGGAAGTAGTCAATACATTTCAGCGCCTTCGCAGGCAGTTCCCGGAGAGTGAACTCATGCCACAGGCAGAAAGAATTCAGGCTCAGGCCAGCCGCAGGCTGGAGCAACTCAGGCCTGAAACCGGCAGTTTAACCAATTAAGAAAATTATATCCATGGATTACAAAAGAGTAAAATCAGGAACCACCACCGTTACCCGCGACCTCCGTCAGTTCGACAAGGATACAGGCAATATTTACCAGTCTGTGGTTGTCATCGGGAAAAGGGCCAACCAGATTGGTCAGGAGATGAAAGAAGAGCTGAACTCCAAACTGGAAGAGTTTGCCAGTTCTACCGACAACCTCGAAGAAATCTTTGAGAACCGCGAGCAGATTGAAATTGCACGTTATTACGAACAACTTCCAAAACCTTCTCTTATTGCCATTAGCGAGTATCTTAACGGCAATGTTTACTCCAGAATGCCTGAGACCGAAACCAAGACCAAGTAAATACCCGGTATGAGGCACATACGCTGGATTGTTGTTTTCTTTCTGCTGTTCTGGTCCAATCAGTCAATTGCCCAGCAGGAACTCAATTGCATCGTTTCAATATCCGCCCCCACATTTCAGGAGACTGAAAGGGAAATGTTCAACAGCCTCCAGACCGAGCTGCACAATTTTGTTAATCAGCGCAATTGGACAGATTACCAGTTTCTGCCCCGTGAACGCATTGATGCCAACATTTCCATTACGGTAAATGAGCGTCTGGGACCGGATGAGTTTCGTGCCACCATTACCGTGCAATCCAGGCGTCCGGTTTACCGTAGTGCTTACCACTCCACCTTATTCAATCATCAGGACAGGGATTTCTTTTTTCGGTTTTCTCCCGGGCAGAACATTGAATTTGTCGAGAATGCATTTACCTCTAACCTTACGGCGGTAATTGCCTATTACGTTTACATCATTTTGGGTTTCGACTTCGATAGCTTTACCCCATTTGGAGGAACTCCGTATTTCGAAATGGCGCGTTCTATTGTAAACCTGGCCCAGAACACCCCCGAAAGGGGCTGGAAGTCTTTTGAAAGCCAACGAAACAGATACTGGTTGGTAGAAAACCTGTTTAACCCTTCCTACAGAGGCATCCGGGAATTCATGTACACCTACCACCGCCTGGGCTTTGATAATATGGTAGACAATATGGAGACCGCCAGGGCAGAGGTGGTCACGGCACTTGAAATGCTGCAAAGGGCACACCGTGAACGTCCCGGAAGTTTTCTGATGCAGCTGCTAATGACTGCCAAAGGCGATGAAATGGTCAATCTGTTCACCCAGGCTCCCGCTATGGACCGCAATAAGGCCATTGCAATCCTTACGGAGATTGACCCTGCCAACAGTGCCAGATACCGTCGGATGTCCGATGAAGGCCGCTGACACCATTATTCCGGTTTATTTCGTACATTTGATTCAGGAAGACTTTCCGCACTTCTATGCTGAAGCACCTTCATATTGAAAATTATGCCCTGATCGAATCCCTGTCTGTCGGATTTCCCGACGGACTTACCGTTATTACAGGTGAGACAGGGGCCGGAAAGTCTATCCTGCTTGGAGGGCTTTCCCTCATATTGGGTCAGAGAGCTGACACAAGGGTGCTTAACGACAAATCCCGGAAATGCATAATCGAAGGGACTTTTTCCATTCGCCAGGAAGGCCTTAAGGAATGGTTCGCAGAAAACGAGCTGGATTATGATGCACTCACTCTGGTAAGACGGGAAATCACCCCTCAGGGAAAATCCAGGGCATTTATTAATGACACTCCCGTTACCCTGAATACTCTCAGGGAATTTACCGAAAAACTGGTTGACATTCACTCACAGCACCAGACACTGCTTATTTCGGATCCTTCCTTTCCCTATGAGGTTTTGGATAGTGTGGCCGGAAACGCAGGCCTGTTGTTGGAATATACGGCCCTTTTGGGCAATTTTCGAAAGAAAATAGCCCTGTTAGAAAAAACCAGGGAAGCAGAAGAGAAAGCCCGGGCCGAAGCCGATTACAATCGTTTCCAGTTTGTTGAATTGGAAAAATCCCTGCCTGCAGCCGAACGATTTCATGAAATGGACCAGGAACTTGCCCTGCATGAGAATGCCGAAAGCATCAGGCAGCATCTGGAATCTGCTCTTGGCCTGATTGAAGATGCCGAGTATAATGCCACCGACATGCTCTCTTCGGCCCTTAATCACCTTCGCCACCTGGAAACATACGCACAGGACCTGGCACTGCTTTCACATAGGCTCGAATCCCTGCTTATAGAGTTAAGGGATGTTGCTGCGGATTGTCGAAAAAAGGCCCAGGCTACGGAATACGATCCCCAGGCTACCGAATCCCTGAGATCTGTCATAGACCAGGTTAACCGGCTTTTGCTGAAACACAGAAAACAATCCATAGAGGAGCTGCATGAACTTAAGGATGGTTTCGGCCTGCGCCTGGAAGGTGCGGAATCCCTGGGTCAGCAGATCCTTGATATGGAAGCTGAGCTCAATTCCATGCAGAAAAGCCTTGGCGAACTGGCAGGAAAAATCTCCGCTGCCAGGAAAAAAGCAATTCCCTCCCTTGAGGCTGAAATGATGCGACTGCTCAAGCAATTGGGGATGCCGGCCGCTGTATTCAGGGCTGAAATCAAAGAGTCAGCAGAGATGAACTCCTGGGGTACAGACCGCCTTCAATTTTTATTTTCTGCCAACCTGGGGGCCCGGCCAGAAGAATTGTCCCGGGTGGCTTCAGGAGGTGAAATGTCAAGGGTGATGCTGGCCGTAAAAAGC
>CAZFOI010000063.1:0-7912 GCA_964520605.1 uncultured Bacteroidales bacterium | reverse complement strand
ACCCTTGGGTTGCCTGTTTTGCCAACAACATCCATGTTTACCTGATAAGGCTTAAGCAATTCAATTCGCTCTTTCCATACATGATCCGGCTCTCCCATGGAAACCCATACGTCTGTATAAAAAAAATCCACGCCCTTCACTGCCTCTTCAACATTATCCGTTATGGTTATTTTGGCTCCGGTTTCTTTGGCTATCTCACGGCATACAGCCACAAGCTCCTCGGATGGCTGAACTGATTTTGGTGCGGCCGCCCTGAAGTCCATTCCCATCTTTGCCGCACCCACCATCAGGGAATTGCCCATATTGTTGCGTGCATCCCCAAGATAACAGAAAGATATCTGATGCAGTGGTTTGTCTGAATGTTCCATCATGGTCAGAAAATCCGCAAGAATCTGGGTTGGATGAAACTCATTGGTTAATCCATTCCACACTGGGACTCCTGAATACGCGGCAAGCTCTTCAACAGTTTTCTGAGCAAACCCTCTGTACTCGATGCCATCATACATTCGTCCGAGAACCCTGGCTGTATCTTTCATGGATTCTTTCTTGCCAATCTGGCTTCCTGATGGCCCAAGATAGGTAACCAGGGCACCCTGATCAAACGCTGCCACCTCAAATGCGCAACGCGTCCGTGTAGAATCTTTTTCAAAGATCAGGGCAATGTTTTTGCCCTTAAGACGCTGTTGTTCCGTACCTGCATATTTTGCCTTTTTCAAATCTTTTGATAATTCCAGCAAAAACCCGATTTCTTTTGGAGTAAAATCAAGCAATTTCAAAAAGCTTCTGTTTCTTAAATTATAAGCCATGTTTTTTTGTTTTTATGGGTTTATGATTGAATGATTTTATGCGTGTATTCTGGTTCCCATTCCTGGATTACCCAGTTGATCTGCCAGAGTAATTATGGCCTCCCTGCCGCCGTTTTCAACAAACTCAATGCAGGCACGTACCTTAGGAGCCATACTCCCCTCCGTAAAATGACCTTCACTAAGATACTTATTGATTTCCGACAGAGCAACATCCTCGAGCTTTTTCTCCTCAGGTTTCCTGAAATTGATAAAAACATTTGGCACGTCTGTTAATATGCAGAATTCATCTGCCTTGATGGTATTGGCAAGCAATGAAGAGGCAAGGTCCTTGTCAATCACGGCATCGATTCCAATCATCTTCCCTTTTTCATCATAATAAGCCGGGATGCCCCCCCCTCCTACCGTAACAACAATGGTTCCGCTTCGCGCAAGATTTTCCACAGCCTGCCAATTGGGTATTGAAACAGGTCTCGGAGAGGCCACAACCTTACGCCAACCCCTTTGTCTGGGGTCTTCATGAAATACCCAGTCCGGATGCAAAGCTTTAAGGGCTTCCGCTTCTTCGAATGTATAGAACGGGCCCACGGGCTTTGTCGGATTGCTAAAGGCCGGATCATTCTTATCAACAACAACCTGGGTTACCAAAGTAACAATATTGCGCTCCAGCCCTTCTTCCTGCAAGACATTGCGCAACTGCTGCTCAATCATGAAACCGATTGAGCCCTGGGTTTCAGCAACACAAAAGTCAATGGGTTGAACGGGAAGACCATACAACTTTTTGCCGGCTTCGTGCTGCAGCAACACATTCCCCACCTGAGGGCCGTTTCCATGACCAATAACGAGATTGTATCCACTTCGAATCAGTGGCACCAGTTTCCTGCAGGTATCATACACATTTTGTTCCTGCTCCTCTATCGTCCCGATCTGATCGCCCCTTAACAGGGCATTTCCTCCAAAAGCAATAACAGATAATTTCTTCATATTGGCTCCTTATTTAAATAAAAATGCCACCTGACGAGTGCCTGTATAGACAGCAGATGCAGTTTTCCAATAAATCATGCCCTGAAATAAATCAGGGTAAGGACCCTAATTCGGAATAGCCGAAAGGGCCTGAAAAAAGAAAACACCCACTGACATACAAGCTTTCACAGGAGGCAAATACCTTTTTATGAACAACTTATGCTAACGGTAGCAAAACTAAGGATTTTTTCTCAACTTTTCTAAAAAATCGACAAGATTCAATGCCCACCAATGCCCCTGGCAGTGCAAACCATTGTCAGAGCCCCGAAAAGAAGAACATTTCTTTCAAAGACTTAACAGAACGATCAGCAAAAAAATCGGAAGGCAGGAATGCCCTGAAATGCCCTCCTTTGTCGGGGACTACAGCCAGCAGAGGCTCTATTCCATCTGCCCGGTTAAACAATTCTCCAAAACTAAACACTGCGCGATAACCATCAATCCCAGACATACAAACCAGGCCATGGCGCATCCAGTATCCCGCCAACTCGTCGAAGTATGGCAAAACAAGGGATTTTAGATCTGGTCCTTTAAAAACCTGGGTCTGATGATACCCCATGCCCATTCCAAAAAAATGACTCCTATAGGATGTCTCAGCATTCAGTCCATCCTGATCCGTAATCCGGCCCAACAGTTTGGAACCCTCATAAATATCGACCCCGTCACTGTATACATCTGTGAGGTCCCTGTCAATGGCATACTCTTTACGATCGAAAGATCTGATGCTGATTTTAACCGGGTTATCCAGGGTTCTCCAGGCTATGAAGTCATTGGTTGCCACCACCCTCCATATACCGGGAAGCGGATAATTTGACTCCCCCCGGTAAGGCCTGATTGGCGCAACCTCAGTTGCAATCAGTATTTTATGAGGATCAGCAGTATGAAATATTTCAGACCAGCTGAACACAACAAACTCATCCTTGTCATTTTCAATTACTACATAAAGGTCAATGGAGGGTTTAAACTCTTCAGCATTCTTTTTTTCCAGTAAAAACGGGTGTAACAGGTCAAACAAAGAATACCCTCTGTAGCGATAGGCTCCTATAAATTGAAGGCCTTCATCAGACATAACCACTTCCTTGTATACGGCTTCATGCTTATAATGCTTGCGGAGTTTAACCTCACCTTCCTGCTTAACTTCACCGGCAATACGAATCCGTCCTGGCCGCATGGATGTTTCATCGCTTTGGTGAAACAGGCTGTTCCCGTTTGCTGTTAAGCCCTTGCTTGCACCAGAAACGGCATCAACCAATCCTTCTGTGATGCGAGAACAGGATGTTAGTATTGCAAATGCCGATAATAATAAAAGCAGTTTTGATTTTTTCATTTCCTTATTGATTTCGTTATGCTATTTTTGCATGTCGCAAAATTGCTAAAAAAAATCATAGGAAGAGATGGATTCACAAAAATCATTTGCGATCAGATATAAACTCTGGATAGAATCTCCCGATGGAGAGAGCCTGATGGGCGAAGGAAAATGGCAATTGCTCAAGGCTATTAATGAAACAGGTTCATTGAAAGCGGCTGTTGAGCATATGGGTTATACCTACAGGCAGACCTGGCAAAATCTTAAAAATTTAGAGAAAAAACTGGGGTTCCGGCTCATAGAAAAGAAACGAGGGGGTATTGACGGCGGGAAAACCGTACTTACGGAAAAAGGCCGTAGAATGGTTCAGTTTTTCGATCATTTATACCATGAAACCAATCCTGTCATTAACCAGGCATTTGAAAAAATGTTGGATGAATTAAATGCATTATAGCAATCATTTTTTTAATCACCGATATGCATTTTTTGCATGTCGATTAAACCTAACCAATAAATACCAATCTTCGAATGAAAAAGCACGTTTTACTAATTACCCTGACTATTCTCTCTTTAATGCCGGCTGTTGTTTTGGGAAATACAATGGAGAATGACACCCTGCAACGGGCCCGGGTCAGCGAGACCATTTATCTATCCGACGAAATCATTGTTACTGCTACCCGCAGCAGGAGGATTCCACTGGACATCCCTTTCCGGGTAGAATCCTTGGGAAGAAAATCGATTGAATCCGTAAATGGTCTGTCTGCCGATGACTACCTCAGGTTCATTCCTGGAATATCCGTTTCCAGGGGTGCCGCATTTTTATCAGGTTCTACAGTATCACTGAGGGGAATGGGAAGCTCCCAGGGCAGGACGCTGGTTTTGGTTGATGGCGTACCCGTAAACAAAACAGATGGGGGCTCGGTGAATTGGAATGCCATCGATGCAACTGACATTGAACGAATTGAAGTTATTAAAGGGCCAGGATCATCTTTGCACGGAGGAAATGCAATGGGCGGGGTAATTCAATTCATTACTCCGGTACCTGATCAGGCTTTCAGGGCAAACATTGCCCAATCTGCAGGAAGCTTTGGTACGTATCAGACAAGACTTGGGGCAGAAGGCAAGGCAGGAGCCTTCACATGGAATGTTTCTGGAATGTATCGTGAGAGTGATGGCTATATTACATCCCCTGCCGATGAAATCAATGAGTATTCTGTGGCTTCATTTCTGAATGAATACCGCTTTGGAGGCAAAATCGGGTATTTTGCAGGAGCCCGCACCCATGTGGAGGCAGCAGGTTCATACTATTCCGGCCAGAGAGGAACCGGATCGAATTACTCCGGATATGGGTTTGTTAATGAAGCATTTGCATCAGAAAAAGGAGCCTACAACACCTATTCCGGATCATATGGTAGAACAAGATTGCGTCACGAATTTGAAAAAGGTGCCCTGCTGCAGGTGGTTGCCTATGTCCAATCTGAGCTTTATGAAAACATCAGGGAAAGCTTCAGAAGCAACACCCTTACAAGATACGATGTGGAATCCGAAAGGGATGAATCCGGAATCCTTTCAACTCTGGAGTTTGCGATCGGGTCATCCCACAAGCTCACAGCCGGGGCTGACCTAAGGCACGGCCGGGTGGATGGTGCAGACAAATACCTGACTTCAACAGATCTGGTTATAAACAGGGGTAAGATGAACCAGCTGGGATTATACGTTCAGGATGAGGTATCCATTGGCACATCCCCCTGGTCTGTTCTGGGAGGCATTCGCTTTGATTATGCAAGGTTTTACGACGGAGAGTTTCAGGTAAACGATCCCACCCAGGAAACCCGTTTCCTGCAGAATTTCTCCGGAGCTTTGGAAACCGGAAAATTCCAGGCTGTTAGTCCAAGAATTTCTACACAATACCACCTGAAAGGGAAACTTCGCACCTATGCTTCCATCAGCAAAGGTTTCAGGCCACCGGTTCTGGATGATATGTCGCGCACGGGAAGAATTTCAGGTGGAATGAAGATTGCAAACCCAGACTTAAAACCCGAATACCTGGATAATTTTGAGCTGGGTGGAGATGTTTTTCTGGGCAGAAATATTGTTTTGTCTCCAACTGTATTTTATTCAAACGGAACGGATTTTCACGCCTATGTTTCAACAGGAGATTCTCTGGTAATGAGTGGCAGACTCAGGCCCATCAGGAAAATGGCCAACATAGGCAAAGTAACTTTAAAAGGGTTGGAATTTTCCGCCAATTGGAGTATTGGCTCTCACATTAATTGGAGTGCTGCTTACGCACATACGCAGTCGGAAATTATTCAATTTGAGCAGTTAAACCCTGCTACAGACCCCGACCTCATTGGCAAAGCCATCACTTACCAGCCTAAAGACCTATTCTCCACAGCGGTAAGACTTGTTCATCCCTGGATCAATGCCCATTTGTCGTTTCATTATAAAGGAGCCCAATGGATGAACGACATGAATACCGAACAGATTGACCCTTACTACTTTGTTGATTTAAACATTTGGAGAAGGCTGGCCGGAGGTTTGCATGCATCCCTGAAAATACACAATCTGTTGAATGCAGAATATATAGATTCAAGAAACACAGTGGCTCCGGGGAGGATGTTTACTGCTGAACTCCAATACCGCTTTTAGGCTTTCTAATCATTCTGTTATCCTCTCATGATTTGACCATTGGGGTTAAAACACCTATATTTACGTTAACAAATGATCAAATCTTCCCCTGCAATGAAAAAAACACAACCCACATTCATCCTACTCGCAGCCTGCCTGATGCTCATTCAGGCAGGCTGCCGTATGGACACCCAAACAGACAACACCCTGCACATCATTCACGCGGGCAGTTTGTCTTATCCTGTAAAACATATAGTGGAAGCTTTCATTAAGGAAAACCCCGGAGTCAGGGTATATACGGAAGCATGGGGGAGCAAAGCCGGTGCAAGAAGGGTAATGGAGCTGGACGTCCCATGCGATGTCTATATGTCTGCCGATTATATGGTAATTGAGCACATGCTGATTCCCGATCATGCTTCCTGGTATGTACCCTTTGCTGCCAACGAAATGGCAATTGTCTATACGCCAAAATCAAGGTATGCTGATGAAATCACACATGAAAACTGGCATGAAATTATGTTAAGACCCGATGTCAGTATTGGCAGGAGTGATCCGGATCACGACCCTTGCGGGGTAAGGGCTGTGTTTACAGCCCAGCTTGCCGGAATTTTGCTGAACGATTCTGAAATAACCAGTGGGCTGTTAAATAAAGACCTGCAGAACATCCGGCCAAAAGAAACAGACCTTCTGGCACTTTTGGAAACCGGACATGTAGATTACATCCTTCTTTACAGGAGCGTAGCCATGCAACACGGACTGAATTATGTACGGCTTCCGGCTGAACTCAGTCTGGGGGACCATTCCATGGCCGAATGGTATGCCAGGGCAGAGACCGTAACCCTGGGTGCCACACCGGGCAGCACCATAACCGAGACCGGGCAGCCAATGGTATATGGTCTGACCATACCGCACAAAGCCAGAAACATCCCGATTGCTGAAGCGTTTGTGTTATTTGTTCTAAACCCGGAAAAAGGCGGGAAGATCCTGCTCGAGCTGGGCCAGCCACCGGTTTGGGCAGGCCTTACGCCCTATTATGACGATTTGCCGGAAGTCATACGTTCGGAGATGGCTGTTGATCAAACGCCGTAGTGAGAGCGTAACAAAGCCGACATCCACCTGGCTGGCAAACACTTTTTTAACCAAACAGCCATTTTTTGCATTCCTGAGGCGATTACCATACTGGCAGGCGGATTGGATTTTTTAAGCAATCCGGATACTTTTCGTGCCAGGATTTCCGGGTTTAGTCCGGAGGTTTCGTCTTTTTCAATTGTTCGCAAAGCCCTTTCAAACGTCATGGCATATACGCCCTTGCTTCCGGAATTTGAAACAAGCCTTCGATTGGAGGTAAATCCGGTGGCAAAGTCACCGGGGTTGATTACAATAACATCAATCCCAAATGGCTTTACTTCCATACGAAGGGCCTCGCTGTAACCCTGAAGGGCAAATTTACTCGAACTGTAAAACCCCTGAAACGGGATCCCCATGATTCCGGCAATTGAACTTATGTTAATTATTTTTCCCCGGCCATTACAGCGCATATGGGGCAGGACCGCCCGGCACAGTCTGTGTGCACCCAACAGATTGGTCTCCCATTCAAGCCTGGCATCTTCATCAGAGAATTCTTCTATGGGACCGGCGAGCCCGATTCCGGCATTGTTGATCAACACATCTATTCTCCCTGCCATTTTTATCACATCATTCACAGCAGCCTGCACACTGTCATGGTCTCGAACGTCCATCAACAGGAAATTGTCGGCAGGCAAAAAGTCAGGACGGGTTCTGCCCGCACCATAAACCTGATGTCCATCATTTAGCAACTGCCGGGCCATGGCTTTGCCAAAACCAGAACCCACTCCGCTAATCAATACCACTAAGTCCATATAGGGGGGATTTAATCCATTACTACGCCTGCCTGAAGCAAATCCAACTCCCGTGCCCTTCTTCCAATGGTATCCACTGCATAATCCAGTTGGTCTTTGGTGTGTGTGGCCATAAGAGAAAACCTGATCAGGCTGTCTTCTTTTTTTACAGCCGGAGACAACACCGGGTTGACAAAAATTCCGTCATCCAGCAATTGCCGTGTAATCAGCAGGGTTTTCTGGTTGGCCCTTACATACAGGGGGATAATCGGACTGTCCGATGTTCAGATATC
>CAZFOI010000062.1:0-7913 GCA_964520605.1 uncultured Bacteroidales bacterium | reverse complement strand
GCCGACAATGCTTTTGAGGCCCAGTTTTCGGGTAAGCGGATTTTTGACGCATCGGGTGTATTTACTCCGGTGCGTGTGGTAAAAGGCCGTGCGCCCCAGGATGATCCTCATGCTGTTGATGGTATCAGCGGGGGAACCATAACCTCAAATGGTGTAACCAATATGCTGCGTGATGGCCTGTCTGTTTATGAAGCATATTTTAAAAAAATAAAGGACAATGAGTAATAATGCGACAAATATGACCAAAGAAGGCCTGTTCTCAGCGAAAAACAGGAAGTTGCTTACAAACCCTTTGTTTCGCGACAACCCCATCAACGTACAGGTGCTTGGGATCTGTTCGGTGCTTGCCATAACGGTACAATTAAAGACATCTCTGGTAATGGCGCTGTCTGTGGTAGCTGTAATGGGCTTTGCCAATGTGATTATTTCATTGCTCAGGACAACGATCCCGCCCCGAATCAGGATTATTGTGCAGCTTACCGTTATTGCCTCCCTGGTAATTCTGGTTGATCAGATTCTCAAGGCTTTTGTTTATGATATAAGCAGGCAATTGTCCGTTTTTGTTGGTCTGATCATTACCAACTGTATTATTATGGGCAGACTGGAGGCTTTTGCCCTGAACAACAAGCCCTGGCCCTCATTTTTGGATGGCATTGGCAATGCGGCCGGTTATGGCTGGGTGCTTCTTGCAGTAGGGTTCTTCAGAGAATTGCTTGGATCGGGAACCCTGATGGGATACCAGGTAATCCCAAATTTCCTTTATGATCTGGGTTATGAGAATAACGGGCTGATGATACTACCTCCCATGGCGCTGATTACAGTTGGCGTTATTATCTGGGTGCAACGAAGCAGAGACCGCAGCCTGATTGACATCAGTTAAACACAAAGGAATTCTTAAAACATTGTAAGATGCAGGAGATTGTTAACATATTCGTCAAGTCGATCTTTATCGACAATATGATATTCGCCTACTTTCTGGGAATGTGCTCCTATCTGGCCGTTTCCAGAACAGTAAACACCAGCGTTGGCCTTGGTTTTGCCGTTATTTTCGTGCTTGGCATAACCGTTCCCATTAATTATTTGCTGGAGAACTACGTTTTGGGTAAAGGCGCCCTTATATGGCTTGGCCCTCAGTATGCCTCAGTAGATCTGAGTTTTCTGACATTCATAATGTTTATTGCCATCATCGCAGCCATGGTGCAACTTGTTGAAATGATCATTGAGAAATTCAGCCCTACCCTGTATGCCTCACTGGGAATATTTTTGCCATTGATTGCCGTTAACTGTGCCATTCTCGGAGGGTCTTTGTTTATGCAGGAGAGGAATTACGCCAACCTTGCAGAGGCTACTTCATTTGGTCTTGGAAGTGGTGTAGGCTGGTTCCTTGCCATTGTTGGAATTGCGGCTATCAGGGAAAAGATCCGTTATTCGAATGTGCCCGCACCCCTTCGTGGCCTGGGAATCACCTTTATTATTACCGGGCTTATGGGCATAGACTTTATGCGTTTTATGCGCATTGAGTTATAAATAATAACGCCGAAAACATTTTGATTATGGTATTATTGGAAATCAGCAATATGTGGGTCATCACCCTTAGTATCGTGATGTTTCTCCTGGTCATGCTTATTCTGGTTGGCGTACTGTTGTATGCAAGACACAAGCTTGTTCCCAGCGGTCCTGTTAAGATAACCATCAATGATGAAAAGGAAGTTGTGGTGGATGCCGGTACAACCCTGCTTACCACCCTGTCGCAGCAGGGGATCTATCTCCCCAGCGCATGTGGTGGCGGAGGTACATGCGCCATGTGCAAGTGCCAGGTAATGGATGGTGCGGGTGATATTCTTCCAACAGAGGTGGGGTATTTTACAAGAAAGGAAATTCAGGACAAATGGAGGCTCAGTTGTCAGGTTAAGGTAAAACAGGATCTGGATATCAGGGTTCCACAAGAGGTATTTGGCATTAAAAAGTGGGAGTGTGAGGTGGTCTCCAATCATAATGTGGCAACTTTCATCAAAGAATTTGTGGTTCGGCTTCCTGAGGGAGAAACCATGGATTTTCAGTCCGGAGGCTACATACAGATTGATGTCCCGCCCTGCGAGGTTAACTTCAGTGATATGGTGGTTGAGCAGGAGTACAGGGAAGATTGGGACAAACTCAGGATGTGGGACTTGAAAATGCGCAATCCCGAACCTATTTTCCGTGCGTATTCTATGGCCAACCATCCTGCCGAAGGCAACATCATCATGCTGAATATCCGAATTGCCACCCCACCATGGGACAGCAAAAAGAATCAGTTTATGAATGTGAATCCGGGAATTTGTTCGTCTTTTATCTTCTCCAGAAAACCCGGCGACAAAGTTATGATTTCCGGACCCTACGGTGAATTCCACATAAAGGATACGAATAAGGAGATGGTTTATATCGGAGGAGGAGCCGGAATGGCCCCATTACGCTCCCATATTTTTCATTTGTTCCATACCCTGAAAACCGGTCGCAAGGTTTCCTATTGGTATGGTGCAAGATCCAAACGAGAGATTTTCTACGAGGATGAATTCAGGATGATTGAAAGGGAATTCCCCAATTTTTCTTTCAACATTGCACTGTCAGAGCCACTACCCCAGGACAATTGGGATGGATACAAGGGATTCATACATCAGATTGTTCTGGACAATTACCTTGAAAAACACCCCGAACCGGAAGAAATAGAGTATTATCTTTGTGGTCCGCCCATAATGAATGAGTCAGTATTAAAAATGCTCGACAACCTGGGTGTACCGGAAGAAAACATTGACCTGGATGACTTTGGGGGGTAACCCATGAAGAAACAGCATCAAGCAGATGCTAACCGCATCACCTGGATAGGCTTTTTTACCAACCTGGGCCTGGTCCTGCTGAAACTTATTGCCGGCTTTTTTGGCAGGAGTTCTGCCATGATTGCCGATGCAATACATTCTGTTAGCGATTTCGGCACCGATCTTGTAGTGGTTGGAAGCCTGAAAGTGGCCGCCAAGCCAAAAGATGGTAATCATAAATACGGACATGGCAAGGTAGAAACCCTGGCCACGGCATTTGTCGGACTGGTTCTGCTGTTTGTTGGTATTGGAATACTTGTTTCCGGTGTAGTAAAGGTTGTAGGGCATTTTTCGGGCAGTGCGCTTGAGCGCCCCGGGATGATTGCCTTTTATGCTGCCCTGCTCTCCATTTTCATCAAGGAAATTTTATTCAGATATACAATTACCATTGGGAATCGTATTAATAGCCAGGTGGTTATTGCCAACGCCTGGCACCATCGCAGCGATGCTTTTTCTTCAGTCGGGACGGTTTTTGGAATAGGGGGTGCCATTTTCTTTGGTGAAAAATGGGTGATACTTGATCCCCTGGCTGCCATCGTTGTCAGTTTCTTTATTCTCAGGGTAGCCGTTTCCATTTCACGGGAGTCGTTTATGGAATTGATTGAAACATCCCTCCCTGGGAAGAAAGAAAAGGAGATACTGGAAATTGCCCGCAGCATCAAAGGCGTTTATAACCCCCATGATTTAAAAACCCGGAAAATAGGCAGTGCCATTGCCATTGACCTGCATATTGAGGTAGAAAAGCAGCTGAATGTTGAAGAGGCTCACAATATTACTGTATGTCTTGAAAAGCGTTTGAGAGATGCGTATGGTGAAGAAACATTCATCTCAGTTCATACCGAACCACTGAAACAAACCTGAGGATGTATGAAACAAAAACCCTGGCTGTTCATTTTATTGGCACTTTCGCTAATCTCCTGCCAACAGACCGAAGCAGATCTTAAGCAATTTCAGTTTAGGGGTCAGGTTTTTGGCACCTATTACAGTTTGATTTATTATCACAGTTCTGAGGTGGTTTCCCAGGAGTCTGTAGACAGTTTGTTTGCCGTATTCAATGCCTCTTTGTCTTATTATGATAAGCAGTCATTGATTTCCAGGATTAACCGCAATGAGACCCGCCAGGCTGATGATTTTTTTCGGGTGGTTTTTGCCAGAGCAAGACAAATATCCGAAGAAACCGACGGTGCTTATGATGTTACTGTTACCCCACTGGTAAATGCCTGGGGATTTGGGTTTAGTGAAAGAGAGAGGGTTACGCAGGAACTGCTTGATAGTATTCGGGAGTTTGTAGGGTTTCGTAAGGCCTGGATGGAGGAAGATGTGGTAATGAAATCTGACCCGCGTGTACAGTTTGATTTTAACTCCATTGCCAAAGGTTACGCAGCCGATGTTGTTGGCGCTTTTCTTGAATCAAGAGGCATTGTGGCTTATATGATTGAAATTGGCGGGGATTTGCTTGCCAGGGGGTTAAAACCCGGCGAAATTCCCTGGAAGATCGGGCTGGAAAGGCCCGCTTCAAGCGCCGGAGATATTCAGGAGTGGGAATACCTTATAGAGATCACAGATGCCGGATTGGCTACTTCGGGTAATTATCGAAGGTATTATGAAATTGACGGATTGCGATACTCCCATACCATAAACCCTTTTGATGGTTATCCTGTGCAACATAGGCTTTTGAGTGCTTCAGTCGTGGCTCCGGATGCCATGTCAGCCGATGCCTATGCGACTGCTTTTATGGTTATGGGATTTGAAAACGCACTTGTCTTCGTGGAATCACGCAAGGATCTTGAAGCTTTTTTTGTTGTTTCTGATGAAAACGGCAACTTTCAATCCTTTTGGTCAAGCGGTTTACATCCCAGGCCAAGGAATAATGAGAATCAGGAAGCCGGTTCTGCCCCGGCCGACTGACAATCCTGAGGATTTTCTGAATGACAGGAGCAAGGCTTTGCTTTCCCGGTCTTAGGATCGAACTGGCTGCCACATGTTTTGGTGAAT
Organism: uncultured Bacteroidales bacterium; assembly: GCA_964520605.1. GTDB lineage: Bacteria > Bacteroidota > Bacteroidia > Bacteroidales > UBA7960 > CAZFOI01. The sequence continues at coordinate 3,066 of CAZFOI010000062.1, read as the reverse complement.
GTACTACCGGGCTTCATAAACATTTTTATGGCAATGCCGCCAATGGCCAGGGCTATGAGTATAATTGCGAGGAGGAAGAGTTTCATGGGAGGGATGATTGGTTCGTGGTTATTAGTTCGTAGTTCGTAGTTCGTAGTTCGTAGTTCGTAGTTCTTAGTTCGTGGATGTTGTTTTTTCTTTCTACGTACTACGAACTGAGAACTTTTTTTGTTTGTGGTACTTGAATAGATTCCTTCTTCGAACTACGTACTACGAACTACGAACTATCTAACGATTATTTTTGGTTTTTGTTCATTGGGTTGCTCAGCCACGACATGAGGATTCCGGCAGCAACGGCGGCATTGAGGGATTCTGCCCCGGGATGCCCGGGTATGGTTACCTGATGGGAGACATGTTTGAGTACCTCACCAGAGATTCCTTTTGACTCATTGCCAATTACCAGAACCAGGGGTTTGTCCTGCAACGGCCCTCCAAATGCCTTGCCGTTTAGCGTGGCGGCGTAAATATCTGTGCGTGTCGCCAGTTTCTTTAGCAGTTCAGGCAGATTTGCAGAAACAACCCTTATTCTGGTAATAGACCCCATTGATGCCTGGACAACCTTGGGGGAATATACGTCTGCTGAATCAGGCGAACAAATAATGAAGCGGATGCCAAACCAGTCGGCCGTACGCATAATGGTACCGAAATTTCCGGGATCCTGAATGCAGTCCAATGCGATGATTATCGGAGTGGCTCCGGATAATTTCTGGTTTTCCTTTAGTTCGTGCATGAGCGCTTCAATCTGAATCCCGTGCGGCTCATCGTAAGGAGAATCAGGAATTCTGGCTACGGCGAGAACCTGATTAGGGGTCTTTTGTCCGCTGATTCTTTCAAGTTCCTTTTCTGAAACTTCAACACAAAGACCTGCTTTTTTTAGGTAAGTGGGGTGCTTTTGAAGCCACTTTGGCAGAGCTGCCAATATATCTATGGAAAAACCGCTATCCAGAAGCTCGCGAACATTCTTATCGCCTTCACAAACAAATTGCCCGAATTCCCTTCGGAATTTCTTCAGCTGCAATTGCCTGATATGCTTAATCTGGGAGGGTGTGATCATTTACCAGCAAAAATACCAAAGGTTTTTTATATGTGCTTATCACTTGTAAAAACACTTGGTGTCTTTGGGAAAAAAAAGCCGTCTGAAACTAGAAATCAGACGGCCTTGTATTGTTAGCGGGAGGTCCTATTCGGGAATAACCTCAAATTTGAGGTCTATGCGCACCTCCTTATGAAGGTTAATTTTTGCTGAATAGACGCCGAGTTCTTTTACGGAATCTCCATCAACCAGGATTTTTTTACGGTCGAGGTCAATGTCATATTGGGCTTTGATGGCTTCTGCAATCTGAAGGGCATTAACAGAACCGAAAATTTTACCGGAGGTTCCTGTTTTTGCTCCAATTTTTACCTCAATATCCCTGAGTTTTTCGGCCAGTTTTTCAGCCTCCTTTTTCACTTTTTCTTCCTTGAATGCGCGCTGGCGAATGGTTTCGGCAAGTTTCTTCTTTTCAGACACACTTGCCAGTATGGCCATGCCTTTTGGAATCAGGTAGTTAACGGCATATCCGTCTTTAACGGTTACGATATCGTCTTTAAAGCCCAAATTGGGAACGTCTTGTTTAAGAATAATTTCCATGATAATCCTCCCTATTTTAAAAGGTCTGCAACATAAGGCATTAATGCAAGGTGCCTGGCCCTTTTAATGGCTTTGGACACTTTTCGCTGATACTTTACAGAAGTACCGGTGATCCTTCTGGGAAGGATTTTTCCCTGCTCATTAACAAACTTAAGCAGGAAGTTGGCGTCTTTGTAGTCTATATAACGGATGCCGGCTTTTTTGAATCGGCAGTACTTTTTCTTTTTAATATCTACCGCGATGGGCGCCAGATACCTTATTTCGGAATTTTGCTGGTTTGCCATTTTTCTGTGAATTTAAGGTTCTACCTGGATTCGTTTTCTTTCACCTTGGCGGCTTCTTTGTCGCCACGTTTCTTTTCGTTGTAGGCCACAGAGAATTTGTCAAGGGCTACAGTAAGGAAGCGGATAACGCGCTCATCCCTTTTGAGCTCTGTTTCAAAGTCCCTGATAAGAGAGGTTTCTGCCCTGAACTCAATCAGGTGAAAAAAGCCGGTGGATTTTTTCTGGATCGGGTAGGCAAGTTTCCTGAGACCCCAGTGGTCTTCAAAAACGATCTCAGCTCCTTTGGCTTTCAGATAGTCCTGAAACTTACTTACCGCTTCCTTCATCTGTTCATCAGACAAAACGGGAGTCATAATGAAAACGGTTTCGTACTGTTTTAACATCACAAAATAATTAAGGTGATTACTAATTGTTTATACACGCAAAAGCGGAGTGCAAAGGTAAACATATTTTTCTGAATAATCGAAGAAACTTCTGATGGATTTTGACACAGTCGCAGACTTCATGCCTTGGGACGGTTTTCGGCCCGAATTTGAAAAAATGAATTATTTTTGCCCCTTATAACCCCTTAACTGATAATCAATGAAGGAAAAAACCAAAACCAAAGGATTTCTCGGATTTGTTGAAAGAGCGGGTAATGCCCTGCCTCACCCTGCAAGCCTTTTTGCCATTCTCGCATTACTGGCCCTGCTTTTCTCAATGCTGGGGCATTGGCTTGGCTGGACTGCCCTGCATCCTGCCACCGGTGAGATGGTTACCACAGTTAATTTGCTTTCCAAGGAGGGGGTGCACCGCATCATTCTCGAGATGGTTCACAACTATACCGATTTTGCGCCACTGGGTATTGTTATGGTGGCCCTGCTTGGTATTGGAATCGCCGAAAGCAGCGGGCTTATAAGCGCCGCCATAAGACTCATGGTTTTGAAATCTCCGGCTAAGATGCTGACTTTTGTGATTGTTTTTGCCGGTATTCTCTCCAATGTCGCGTCAGATCTTGGTTATGTACTTATCATCCCTCTGGGTGCCATTATATTTCACTCAGTAGGTCGTCATCCCATAGCAGGTATGGCGGCAGCTTTTGCCGGAGTTTCCGGAGGCTTCAGTGCCAACCTG
>CAZFOI010000061.1:0-8022 GCA_964520605.1 uncultured Bacteroidales bacterium | reverse complement strand
ATGTCGTTGCCGGAATAATACAGAGCCCCGTCCGTAATTGGATGGGGCTTTTTTTATGTTCGTATCCGAACAGTGTTCTGTTCATTTTTGGACGTGATTGTATTCAAACGATAATTATAAGTATTTGTAATACAGAAAGTAATGCATGAAGGCATGAGGTTTGATACATATGTTATGAACAAACACATCACACCATGACCCTTCACTTACTTAAGTACAGCCTTCGTGCATTGAGGCGGCAAAGAGGCTATGTTGCCATTAATGTTATTGGGCTTGCCATAGGCATGGCCTGCAGCCTTATGATCGGACTGTTTATATTGAACGAACTCAGTTATGATCAGTATCACAAAGACAAGGACAGGATTTTTCGCGTTGGATTGCATGCATTTTTTGCAGGTCAGGAAATTAAGGGAGCCTATACCTCATCTCCCATAGGACCTGTAATGACGAGTGAGTTTCCTGAGGTTGCCTCTTTTTTAAGAATGGATACCTGGGATGAAACCACCATACAGATTGATGACAGGTTTTTTTCCGAGAACTATTTTGTCCTGGCCGATTCTACTTTCTTTGACTTCTTCTCCATCCCGATGATATCCGGAAACCCCCAAACTGCCCTGGTGGAACCCTTCTCGGTTGTCCTGTCTGAGTCATCGGCCAACAGATTGTTTCCGGATGAAGATCCCATGGACAAAATGCTTCGTATTGGAGGGGCTCAAACCCTGTTCAGGGTTACCGGAGTAATGCAGGATGTGCCGGAAAACACCCATTTTTATGCCAATATGGTAGGCTCTTTTTCTACCAACCCCAGGTCAGTAGACAACAATTGGCTGTCAAACAGTTTTTTCACCTACCTTAAATTACACCCGGGAGCCAAAGCTTCAGACGTCAGCGACAGGTTTGAGGGATTGATAATTAAGCATATCGGGCCAATGATCAAGCAATTAATGGGCATCACCATTGAAGATTTTGTATCCCATGGAAACAGCTTTAATTATTTTTTGCAACCCCTCACCAGACTCCGTCTTGATCCCTCAGTAGAATTCCATCAAAAGCCTCCAACCGACCCGAAGTATATCTGGATATTCAGTGCCATTGGTATTCTGATCCTTGTAATTGCATCGGTAAATTTCATGAATCTGTCTACTGCCCAGGCAACCAAAAGAGCCAAGGAGGTTGGCATGAAAAAGGTTGCAGGTTCAACCCGGGGAATGCTCATTGGGCAGTTTGTTGCTGAAACGGTCATTCTGTCGCTATTTGCACTCTTGCTTGCTTTTGGAATTGCCAGACTGGCCCTTCCGGCATTCAATCAGTGGATTGGTCTTGGTCTTTCTTTCAGTTTTTCAAGTGTTGGCTATGCCATACCTGCAATGATTCTGCTGGCTTTGATTGTTGGCCTGCTGGCCGGTAGTTATCCTGCTTTTTACCTTTCATCTTTTAACCCGATATCGGTACTTAAAGGCAAAGGAGGAAATGGCAAACAAAATACCCTGCTTAGAAAAGGACTTACGGTGCTGCAGTTTGCCATTTCAATTATGCTGATTTCTTCCTCGGTTATTATGTACAGGCAGTTGAATTTCATGCTGGAAAAGGATCTTGGCTTCAACAAGGAAAACCTCCTTGTGATTCGGCGCGCTCAGGACATCGGAAATCAGGTAAATTCATTTAAATCAGAACTTTTGGGTGTTCCGGGGGTAATTTCGGTATCGGCTTCAACTGCCGTTCCCGGAAGGAGCAACAATACCAACGGATACTCTATCCGCGGGCGTGATGATGAGACTTTTCTGCTTCAAACCACATGGGCGGATTATGACTTCCTGAAAACGTATAATATTAAAATTGCCGAAGGTCGTTTTTTTGACCCTGATATGCTAACCGACCAGCAGGCATGCGTCATCAACGAGCGCACCCTGCGCAATTTCCGAATAGATGATGCCATGGGAACGCGCTTTGTTGCACCCGGAGAAAACATGCAGGTATTGCCTGTGATAGGTGTCATGCAGGATTATCACTTTGAATCATTGCGCTTTGATATTACTCCCTGCATCATACTTTTTAAAAACGAAAACATGAACTGGGGCTATATCAGCATTCGGATCGAAAGAGACAAAATGCAACAAGTGCTGAATGAAACAGAATCCCTATGGTCAGAGTTTGCTTCCGGAAACCCCATGATGTATTTCTTTATGGATGATGACTTTAATCGGTTATATGCTGAGGAGAAACAAAATGCAGGGCTATCGCTGGTGTTTACCCTGCTTGCCATTTTTATTGCTTCCATGGGGCTGTATGGGCTAACTGCCTTTACTCTGCAGCAAAGAATTCGTGAGATTGGTATTCGAAGGACATTTGGAGCCTCTGTGCCCTCCATATGGTATATTTTCAGCAAGGATGTGATGATCCTTATAGGCATTGCCTGTGCCATTGGCTGGCCTTTGGTTTACTGGATTGCAGGAAACTGGCTGCAGAAATACCATTATCGTATAGGGATGCATCCGGCAGACTTCCTTGCAGGATTATTGGTTGCTTCACTGATTGCGCTGGCAACCATCAGCTACAGGGTGATACGTACGGCTTCTATAAATCCGTCACTATCATTGAGATACGAATAACGTTGCTTTAGCGCAACAGGCGGGCCTTGTTCTCCACTTTAATCAGGTGAGGGATCAGGGCCTGCTGCATTTGATCGACACTATCACAATAGACAAACAAATCCAGGTCTTCTGCTGAAATCGTTCCCAATTCAGCGAGTTTTGGGATGTTGATCACCTGGTCCCAGAATGCCCTGTCGTACAGAAAAATCTTGAGTTCTTTTTTAATTTTTCCGGTTTGTACCAGCGTGAGTACTTCCATAAACTCATCCAGGGTGCCGAAGCCCCCGGGAAAAATAATGAATGCCTTGGCCAGATATACAAGCCAGAATTTTCGCATGAAGAAGTAATGGAATTCAAAATTCAGGGCATCGTCGATAAATGGGTTGGGATTTTGTTCAAAAGGCAGGCTGATGTTCAGTCCAATGGATTTCCCTCCTGCTTTTTTTGCCCCCCGGTTGGCTGCCTCCATGATACCAGGACCACCTCCGGTACAAACAATAAACCTGCTGCCCTGAGTGTACCGTTTCATAGACCATTCGGTAATCCGGCTTGCCAGGTCCATGGCATCGCCATAATACCTGGACTGTTCCAGGGCATTCTCTGCTTTTCGAATTTCTTCATCAGAAACCCCACCCTGCTTTTTTAAACTATCGTAAGCTGCTTTGGCATCTTCGGGTGATGGGGTGCGCGCAGACCCGAAAAACACCACTGTATCAACAACCTGATTTTTTCTGAACCGGTCTTTTGGTTCCAGATACTCTGACAGTATCCTGAGATCCCTGGCAGCCGGTGATGCCAGAAACCTGGGGTTTTTATAGGCTTTGAGTGGCTTTTTTGAATTCATAAGCTGGATGTTTTTGTTTTTAATAACCTGCTGCCTGACCATCTTTTCTGGACTCAGACGCACCGTAATATACCTTATTTACACGATCCCACATAATTGCCTGATAACCACCATAACTGCCGGAGTTCCACTGAATCCTGTGTCCTTTCTCCATAAGGGCCCTGATGGTTTCGTAAGGGAACCCTGATTCCAGCAAAACCGTACCTCCATCGCGCATAGGTACTCCCCCTGTTGGATCAGACGAACCCACATGCTGAATTCTGGGAGCATCACCAGCCTCCTGAAGGTTCATGCCAAAATCAATCAGATTGATTACCACCTGAGCATGCCCCTGGGGCTGCATGTCTCCACCCATAACTCCAAAGGCCATGAATGCCTCTCCGTCTTTGGTAATGAATCCGGGAATGATGGTATGGAATGGACGCTTCATTGGTGCATAGGAATTAAATTTTCCTTCTTCTAGCGTAAAACCTTCGCCCCTGTCCTGAAGTACGAACCCGAGTCCGGTAGGCGTCATACCTGACCCCATGCCGCGATAATTGCTCTGGATCAATGACACCATATTGCCCTCGCTGTCGGCCACACAGAGGTAAATGGTATTGGGCTGATCAGGAATGCCCGGATCATATCTTCTTCCTGCTCTGTCCGGATGAATCAGTTGGCGGCGCTCATTGGCGTATTCTTTGGAAATCAACTGATTTACCGGCACTGGGCTGAATGCCATGTCGGCATAGTATTCCGCACGATCTTCAAAAGCCAGTTTTTTTGCTTCAACAAAAAGATGAATGTACTCAGGACTATAGGGGCCCATGGAAGCCAAATCGTAAGCTTCCAGGATATTGAGCATCTGAAGTACAGCGATACCCTGTCCGTTTGGAGGAAGCTGCCATATGTCATATCCACGATAATTGGCAGAAACGGGAGCGACCCATTCGCTTGTATGGGAGGCCAGGTCATCATAGCTGAGGAATCCGCCGTTCTCCTGTACATAAGCGGCCATTGTACGGGCAATATCGCCCTTGTAAAAAGCGTCTCTTCCTCCTTCGGCAATTATCCTGTAAGTATTGGCAAGATCGGGATTGCGAAAGATTTCACCTTTTTGGGGCATTCGCCCTGTTGGCATATAGGTTTCCCTGAAATTGGGAAACCTCGACAGGTTTGCTGCAGCCCTGTTTAAATAATAGGCAATGAGTTCGGTAACAGGAAATCCCTGCTCGGCATATTGAATAGAGGGTTGCAAAATATCTTTCATGGGAAGCCTGCCGAATTTTCCGTGTAGTTCAAACCATCCATCTACAGTCCCGGGTACGGTTACCGGAAGCGGCCCATAGGAGGGAATTCTGGAGTATCCGTTTTCAATAAGGTATTCCCTGCTAAGATTAGCGGGCGATCTTCCACTGGCATTTAACCCATGAAGCCTTCCTTCCCGGGCATCCCAGACTATGGCAAACAAATCTCCGCCAATGCCGCATCCGGTTGGCTCCATGAGTCCAAGGGCCGCATTGGCTGCAATGGCAGCATCCATAGCTGTTCCGCCTTTTTTTAGAATATCCAGGGCTATCTGGGTTGCCAGGGGATGGCTTGTGGCTGCCATACCGTTCCGGGCAATTACCTCAGATCGTGTGGCAAAATTTCTGCCGGTAATTCTGTCCTGCGCTGCAAGCTTAAAGCCGAATGCCATCAACAAAAGAAAAAAGAATAAATTCTTCATATAATTTAGATTATCGGTTAAATACATAATGAAGGATGTTTGTACCCATTTGGAGCGCTTTGGTTCTTATTTCCTCCGGATTTCCATGCACGGATTGATCTTCCCAGCCATTGCCCAGGTCGGTTTCATAAGAATAGAACAGCAGAAGTCTTCCCTGATGAATAATGCCAAAGCCCTGAGGTGGTTTTCCATCATGCTCATGGACTTTGGGCAGGCCTTCAGGAAAAGAAAATGTTTGGTGGTAGATTGGATGGTTAAATGGCAATTCAGTTAGAACATACTCGGGAAATACTTTTTTTATTTCTCTTCTAAAGTATCCATCGAGCCCGTAATTGTCATCAACATGCAGGAAGCCGCCTGCCAGAAGGTATTGCCTAAGATTGTCTGCCTCCTGTGCAGAAAAAACCACATTCCCATGCCCGGTCATGTAAACGTAAGGAAAATTGAAAATCTGCTGGCTTCCTGCTTCAACAGCAGCAATATCCTGGCTTATGCTCATGCCGGCATGCATATTGGCAAACCTGACCAGATTGGGCAGGGCGGTGGGATTGGCGTACCAGTCGCCTCCGCCCCGGTATTTCAGAGTGGCAATCTGTATGTGCTGTCCAAACATATTAATGGGTATAAAGCACAGTATTGTTAGCCAGAATGTTAGCAATGAGGAATATATGTTTTTCTGAAACATGAATTCAGTATTGTTTGTTTATGAGGTTAATGGCCATGCAGGCAGCCAATGCGGCTGTTTCAGTTCGGAGCCGGTAATGGCCCAATTGCAGGGGAATGCAACCCGCTTCCAAAGACAGTTGTACTTCTTTTTGGGAGAAATCACCCTCTGGTCCGATCATGATGGTAACGTCACAACCGGGTTCTACGCATGCATTGAGATCAAGCCTCTCAGAGCCATGGCAATGGGCAATCAGGTGTCGGGCATTGCTGCGATTATTTATAAAAGAGCCAAAGGAAACTGCCGGATGCAAAATAGGCAACCATGCCCTTAGAGACTGCTTCATGGCAGAGATCAGTATTTTTCCAAGTCGGTCTTCTTTGATCGAGGTTCGTTCGGCATTTTCGCAAATAATCGGCGTAATCTCTTCTACACCAAGTTCTGTTGCTTTTTCAAGAAACCACTCAAATCGGTCGATATTCTTGGTCGGGGCCACAGCCAAATGAAGTCTGAATGCCCTGGGTGCAGCCTGCCTCCATCCCAAAACCTTAAGACCACAACTTCGTGGATCAGGATCTTCAAGAACTGCATCGAACCAACTCCCACGGCCATCGGTTAACAACAAGGCCTGGCCTGCCCTGTACCTGAGAACCTTTATCAGGTGTCTGGATTCTTCGGGGTTAAGCAGATAGCTGAGTTGGGCCTGCTGTATGTCTTCTGCGGCATGGCCGGCCTGCGCAGCGGCTGTGGTTGCAAAATCCGGGGCGTAAAACAGTTGCATGTTTGGGGATATCAATTAACTTCGCATAAGCTGTATAACAAATGTAGTAAAATACATGCAAAAAGCCCTGGCCATACTGAACCACCGAGATTTTGTGCTTTCCCTGGCCTTGGTGCTGGGTCTTTTGTTAGGCGAGCATACCCGCTTTCTGGCCGACCATTCTGTTATAAGCCTGGCATTGGTTATGGTTTTTGCCACCTCTGGATTTTCATTCAAAAGCTGGCATCCGCCCGGAAATATGATAAGACCGGTTTTATGGTCGGTGTTTCTGAATTATTTGGTATTTGGGACTATTATGATGGGAATGGCAGCCCTTTTTTTTCCTGTGAGGGATATGAATCCGTATTTTATTGGTTTTGTCCTGTTGGCGGCTGCCCCACCCGGGCCTTCAGTTATCCCGTTTGCCCAGATGCTGGGGGGAGACAACCATTTTTCAGTTACAGGTGTTTTCGGTTTGCATCTGCTGGCAGTTGTGCTTGCACCCCTGGTGCTTATTGTGTTTTTGGGTCAATCAGTGGTTGGACCCTGGCCGGTAATAGAAATGATGGGTAAGGTTATTGTGTTGCCCCTTGTTGTCAGCCGGTTTCTGAGACATCCGAGAATCTTGCCCATCGTGGAAAAAACCCGTGAAACTGTAATCAAATGGGGTTTTTTTCTGGTTGTAATGCCCATAATGGGGATGAGTGCAGGCATTTTCTTCTCTCAGTGGAAATCCGTTCTGGCAATATCCCTGGTGTTGCTGGTTTCCATGTATGGAGCCGGACTGCTTTATCATGCCATCATACTTCGGATGGGAAAACCCATTGGGTTTGTGGTAAGTTCAACCTTAATGATGGTGACCAAAAGCAGTGCATTTTCGGCTGTGGTAGCTTTTTCTTTCTTCCAGGGCCAGCCCGAGGTGACTCTACCTTCAGCTGTGGTAAGTGTTTTCGTTACATTGTTTATAATTGTTTATGCTGCTTTTGCCCGTTGGTTCGGGAAGCTGAAGCGGTAGCCAATTTATCCAAAGGGTGGTTTTTGCGTGACCAATACATCATAACAGCCCCGGCTGCCAGGCTTCCCATGGCAATGCTGAAAGCAGCAGTAAACCCCCAGAGTTCATAAAATAGTACTCCTAGCAGTGGCGCAAACAGTGACCTTAGGGCCGTCATCCCCAGATGAATGGATTGATAGGTTCCGGCTTCTGAAGGTTTACAGAAGTATGCTGATCCAATACTCCAGAGCAAGGCCATGGTGGCGGCAAAGACACCATGAAACAAAATATAGAAAATCATGGTGTAATAAACCTTTACCCCCAAAATTTCTGTATACGACCCGAATACCTGGGTTAATGACAGAGAAAGAATAAACAGAAACATCGACAAAAAGGATATGGCTGCAAAACTTCTTGGGTCGATTCGTCCGATAAGCCTTCCAAAATATGGCAGAATC
>CAZFOI010000060.1:0-8068 GCA_964520605.1 uncultured Bacteroidales bacterium | reverse complement strand
TGTGTACCCATTCCGGATTGTTGGCAGCGGAGAAAGAATGAATTTGCTGGGCTACACCGAATATTATCTGGATGTTATTGACAAGCTTGATCAAATATGGCAGGTGGTAAGCTCTGACAACAAACTGGCCCTGGCCTCTTCCGAATATGTCGATTGTCTGGTGGAACGCATCAAAAAAGGTCGCTTGTATCTGAAAATCCATGGCGACAAAAGCACCTATCCCATATTGGAGCCGGGCAGAAAATACCGCTTCCAAATCACCGATCAGCAACTGCATCCTACAGATGGATTGATGTATTTTTTGCTGGAAGATGAAAACAGGCGAAAGCATTTACTGAAGAAAAAGTACTACGTCCATTACGGGTTTAGAATCGGAATGGAAATCTGCTGTGTGGTTGACTCATTGGCCTCTGACGGGCATTACCTGCTTGAACCGGAGCACCCCTGTTATACAATTGGAGAAGTGTATGATTTTCCCATTACACGACTGGAGAAACTGGAATACTCAGATGGTTTTGTTCAGCAGCAGGCAATTCTCTCAGATTGCCATTATGAGGAAGTAAAAGTATTGGTTGATGATGAGACATTGCCCTTGTATCAGGGGAAAGAGACCGTTTCCTGCCGGGTGATCCGGATTCGCAAAAGCAGGCTGGAGGTAGAACCTGCCTGACAGTCTATCTGAAGGTAATGCTGTCTATTACATCTGAGCCCATTTCTTTGTTTATCAGTTTCACGATCTTGCTTTTTCCCATAGACAATTCCTCTCTGAGTACCGATGAATTCAGGTAAACCGTTAATTCGCCCTTTTTTAATATGATTCTTCTGGTGTAACGCCCAATGGCCTGTCCCATAATCTTTGACCATGCCTGCCTGATCCTGGTTTCAGTAATTTTTTCTTCCAGCCGGTAGTTTTTTAAAAACTCCTGTATGGCTTCACCCAGTGTGTATTGATTTGACTTGCTCATTCCGGGTGGGTTTAGGCTGTTTGGGTGTCGAAAATTCGTGAAATGCTGCCGTTATCAACTTCAAAAATTCGACAAGGGGCTTTGATGTTCTGAAACAAACCAACGATTCTGTCGGTATGGGTGTCTGAAACAAAAACCTGTCCAAAATCCTGATCGGCAACCAATTGCATGAGTTTTTGCACCCGTTCTTCATCAAGTTTGTCGAATACATCGTCGAATAACAGTATGGGGTGATAGCCTTTGATCCTGCTGGTAAATGCAAATTGGGCGAGTTTCAGTGCAATGATAAAGGTCTTTTGCTGCCCCTGGCTCCCAAAACGCTTCACCGGTACCTGATGAATGGTAAAAACCAGCTCGTCTTTATGGATGCCACAGGTGGTGTGTTGCATCATGCGGTCTTTTTGCCTTGAAGACAGCAATTGGCTTCTAAGGTCACTTTCCCAGAGGCTGCTTTGGTATTCAATATCCACAGTTTCTTTTTCGCCTGAAAGGAGACCGTAATACGTATTGAATACAGGCAGAAATTCCAGAAAGAAATTTTTTCTGGATTCGAAAATGGGGCTGGCATACTGAAGCAGTTGTTCGTCCCAGATCTCCAGGGAATCTTCGTCGAAGAACCGCCTTTCGACAAATGATTTCAGCAGGGCATTCCTTTGCTGCAGTGCCTTGCTATACTGAATCAAATGATGCAGGTAATCGTTGTCATATTGGCTTATTACCCCATCAATAAACCTTCGTCTCTCGTCACTGCCTCCGAGAATAAGCTGGGTGTCTGAGGGGCTTAGAAGAACCAGGGGATATTGCCCGATATGATCCGAGAATCTTTCGTATTCCTTTTTGTTGCGCTTGAACACCTTTCGCTGGTTGCGCTTCATCCCGCAATACAATTCGTCTTCCTGACCATTGATTTGGTAATATCCCTGTATCATAAAGAAGTCAGACCCAAATCGGATGTTTTGAGAATCAATAGCGTTGGTAAAGCCCTTGCTGAAGGACAGGTAATAAATGGCATCCATCAGATTGGTCTTTCCAGAGCCGTTGTTGCCTGTAAAGCAGTTGAACTTTGCTGAAAATTCAAGACTTGCTTCGGTGTAATTCTTGAACTGGACTATATGCAATCGGCTGCAATGCATCAAAATATTATTGGGGATAGGTTCTGTGTCCGAAAATGGCGCTTCCGATTCTGACCATGGTACTGCCTTCTTCTATGCCAACAAGGTAATCGTCAGACATACCCATTGACAATTCGCAGAAATCGTCATCTTCAGAGAAAAAGTCGGCTTTGGTATCATCGAAATATTGTTTCAGCAGTTGAAACTCCTCCCTTACGGTGGAGAGATCATCCGTAAAGGTAGCCATGCCCATCAAACCACAAATCTTCACATTGTGCATCCCTGCAAAAGCATCGCTATGCAGGAGTTCCAAAAGTTCATCAGGGTTCATGCCAAACTTACTCTCTTCACTGGCAATGTGCATTTGCAAAAGACAGCGAATCTTCCTGTTGTTTTTTGCGGCCTCCTTATTAATAATGCCCAGCAGTTTCAGGCTGTCAACCGAGTGTATGGTGTGAATGAAAGGAGCAATGTATTTAACCTTGTTCGACTGCAAATGCCCAATCATATGCCAGCGAATATCTGACGGCAATTTGTCGTATTTTCCCAGAAGCTCCTGAACCTTGTTTTCGCCAAAATCCGATTGTCCGCAATTGTATGCCTGCATAATGCGCTCGGGTTCCTGGGTCTTGCTCACGGCAATGAGTCGCACCCCGGGAGGAATGGTCTTTTTCAGCCTGTCCAGTTCTTCGGCAATGCCCATGGTAATGCGGATTGGTCTTTACAAAAATAACAATTCGTTTGATTATCTTTGCAAGATGCAAGAAACCATCATTATCCTGGATTTCGGTTCCCAATATACCCAGCTGATTGCCCGAAGGGTAAGGGAACTGAATGTGTATTGCGAAATCCATCCCTATCATTATGTGCCATCCCAAACGGAAGGCATCAGGGGTGTGATATTGTCGGGCAGTCCGTTTAGCGTCAGAGATCCCGAATCGCCTTCACCCGATCTTTCATGGTGCGAAAACACCTGGCCATTGCTGGGAATTTGTTATGGTGCCCAATTTCTGGCGCAAAAGCTGGGAGGGGAGGTACAGGCATCATCCACCAGGGAATACGGGCGGGCCAATCTTTCTTATGTTGATGCTGAAGATCCGCTGTTCTCTGGCATTGATCCGGGATCACAGGTCTGGATGTCCCATGCAGACAGCATTGTAAAGCTTCCCCATGGTTTCAGGGAAACGGCAAGAACCAATGATACGGGCATTGCTGCCTTTAAAGCAACGGATGGCCCGGTGTTTGGACTTCAGTTTCATCCTGAAGTATATCATTCTACCCATGGCCTTGATTTGCTGAGAAACTTCCTGAAAGATGTTTGTGGTTGCCATATGCAGTGGACGCCGGAATCCTTCATTGAATCCACGGTGGCCTCCCTTCGCGATAAGATCAAAACCGACAGGGTGGTGTTGGGACTTTCGGGCGGGGTTGATTCAAGCGTTGCCGCGGTGCTTTTACACCGGGCCATTGGCGCACAATTGCATTGCATTTTTGTAGATAACGGTCTGTTGCGAAAGTTCGAATTCGAAAGGGTTCTGGCTTCATATAAGGACATGGGTCTGAATGTTAAGGGTGTAAGGGCAGCAGATCTTTTCATGAACGCCTTAAAAGGCATAACCGATCCTGAAGATAAGCGCAAGGCTATTGGCAGGGTGTTTATTGAAGTGTTTGATGATGAGGCGCATAAGATAGAAAAGGTAGTCTGGCTTGCCCAGGGCACCATCTATCCCGATGTAATTGAATCGGTATCGGTTAAAGGACCTTCAGCCACCATAAAGTCCCATCACAACGTAGGGGGCTTGCCCGATTTTATGAAACTTAAGGTGGTGGAACCCCTGAATACCCTGTTTAAGGACGAGGTCAGAAGGGTAGGAGCAAGCCTTAACATATCAGATGCCATCCTGTCCCGCCATCCGTTTCCCGGCCCCGGCCTGGGCATCCGCATTCTTGGCGAAGTGACGGCTGAAAAAGTGGCCATTGTTCAGGATGTAGACGATATATTCATTCAGGGCCTGAAAGACAACGGGCTGTATCATAAAGTCTGGCAGGCTGCTGCCATTCTGCTCCCGGTTCAATCAGTGGGGGTCATGGGTGATGAGCGAACATATGAAAATACGGTAGTTTTGCGTGCAGTTGAATCAACCGATGGAATGACAGCAGACTGGGTTCACCTGCCTTATGCTTTTTTGTCTGATATCAGCAACAAAATAATCAACAACGTCAAGGGCGTTAACCGGGTGGTATACGATATCAGTTCCAAACCTCCTGCCACCATTGAATGGGAATAAATGCAGCACTTGCAAACCGGAAAAGCAAAAAACATGAAGCCGAAAGATATTTTGATTTACCTATTGTTCCTGGTGTTGATGGGATCATGCAAAACACTTCGTGTTCAGGCTGACCCACCACGCATTTCATTATCAGGAACCATTGAATACTCAGGCAATTTGCCCTATTTTTCCCATTATACAGGCGCCGGTCAGACCCTTTTCTCTATTGCAAGGGCCTACCATGTTTCAGAGAATCTGATCAGGGAGGCCAATCCTGACCTTGCCAGTGGCCTCAGGGCCGGACAGACTATCCGGATACCTGCCTTTGGCCACATTGTGCAACAGGGAGAGACCGAATTCGGTCTTTCGCGCAGATTTGGCCTCAGCTTGCAAGAACTCAGAGACCTGAATCCCAAACTTACCGAATACGGATTGAGGCTGTCGGATACCCTTTTCATACCCGGCAGGATTCAGCCTGAAGCCGGCCTTGCCCAAACACCTCCTTCGTCTGCACCTGCTCAAACACCTCAGCAAATTACCCCTGCAGCGGAAAGTACAATATCCATGCCGCTTGCTTCCCACAGGCTGCCATGTGGGGATGCAAGACTCAAATCTGTTTATCATGTTGCACTGCTGATTCCGCTGTATCTTGAAGAGGTTCATCTGAGTGGCGGCTTTGATTCATCGGTTGATGAAATTGATGTACTTCTGGATCTGCAGCATAAGAGCTTTTCATTCCTGCCTTATTATCATGGGGTGATGCTGGCCCTTGATTCAATCATCAGGCAGGGAACAGACATTCGTTTGCATGTGTATGATGTTTGCCAGGACATGACCAAGGCCAGGGGATTGGTCCAAAGGGGTGAACTCAAAAATATGGACCTGATCATCGGTCCCTTCTTTGGCACTACCCTGGATTATATCGCGCAGCATGCGCGCACATACAACATCCCGGTTGTTTCACCTTTGCTCTCTGATAACAACCAATTGCGCAACGCGCCCAACCTGTTCATGGCCACTCCTTCCTTACAGTCCCAACTGGTAAATATGGCTGCATACATTGGCAGGACTTACCGTAATGAGAACATAATACTGGTTCACAACAATCAGCCGGGTGCCGTTGGTGTTATTCAGGCCTTCAGGGAAGCCCTTTCTCGGTCATTGGGCAGAAGTGCCGCAGGTGAAAATGGCAATAATCCTGCTGTATTCAGGGAGGTTATATACAATACTGCCGGTATTGCCGGACTAACGGCCCAATTACATCCCACAAAGAAAAATGTACTGATAACCCTGATAAGTGGAGAGGCGTTTCTGTCAAACTATCTAAGGGAACTCAGTCACCGTTCAAGGACACATTCTTTTGTGCTGTTTGGCATTCCTGAATGGATGCAGTACCAAAGCCTGGACCTGGATTATCTGCATACCCTGAATGCCCATATGTTTTCCACAGTTTTTACTGATTACGAAAAGCCTGCCAATATTGAATTTATCCGCAAATACAGGGAGGCATTCAGGACTGAGCCCAATGCAGATGCATTTAAAGCCGTTGAAACAGCTTACTATTTTTTCAAGGCTTTAAGTTTGTATGGTACCGGATTTCCCGGGTGCATGGAACAGATAGAAAAGCAATCTGCTGATGCCTCTTTCCGTTTTGTAAGAACAATGGGGGCGTCGGGAGGCTGGGAAAACAGCCATAGTTTCCTCTACCGGTTTGAAGGTTTCAGGGTAATACAACTTCAGAAGTGATATTCTTTACCTGAGATCAATAATGTCCATACCCGGATAATTTGCCCGGTTGAATACGAACAGAGACGGAGGAATGCTGACATTCGGCTCCAGCCTGTTTATTCTGTAAGTATATGTTCCCCCGCTTCGGTCATAGGCAATGGTGTAAATAAGGCTTTGATCGGCTGCATCTATGGCAAGGCGGTATTTAAAAAATGCCTGGGTCTGGCTTGGGACAAGGTCTATCAGGTCTGCATTTCTTCCGTTTACCCTTTCCTGCCTGATAAAAGTTGCCCTGAATCCTGATTCAAACTCAGCCAGAAGCGCTGTTGGTGTAATGCCTCCGTCAGCGTTTGCAACAAGGTCTATATGCACCTCATCAAGGTCTCCCAGTATGGTCCAGCTTGTCGTGCCATCAGACATGAAAATATTTTCACCCACTTTCATGTGGTATTTATCCCCTGCGGTATAAAGAATGCCATCCATTCTTTCTTTAACACCCTGGCTGTCCATTTCGTAAGTGAATGAAGCCCTCAGGCTGCGATAGGAGCGCACCTTCTCGCTGGCCAGCCTGAGCAGTTCTTTTCCCTTTTCTTCAGCAGGTCGGTTTTGTGCCCTGGCTGTATGGCCAACAAACAGCATTGGCATAAGCATGGCGATCAATAAAAAAGTATGCTTCATATTTTTCAGTTGGTGTTTAATCTTCTCCCCGCAAAATGCGTTCCAGAGTGGCTTCGTCCCTGATTTTTACTTCCCGGGCTTTGCTTCCTTCGAATGGGCCAACAATGCCTGCTGCTTCGAGCTGATCAATGATTCTTCCGGCGCGGTTGTATCCAAGCTTAAGCTTCCTTTGCAACAAAGAGGTGGAGCCCTGCTGGGTGGCAACAATTACCCTGGCTGCATCCTCAAACAATTCATCCCGTTCGCCCGGCTCAATGGGTTCTGATCCACCGCCGTCTTCTTCATAATACTCTGGAAGGTGATAGGCATCAGCATAGGCCCTTTGTGATCCTATAAATTCAGTAATCCGCTCAATTTCCGGGGTGTCTATAAATGCACACTGCAGTCTGAGCAGATCGCTTCCGGTAGACAGCAGCATATCTCCCCTGCCGATAAGCTGTTCTGCACCACCGGAATCCAGAATGGTTCGTGAATCGATTTTGGATGTTACCCTGAAAGCGATTCTTGCGGGGAAGTTTGCTTTGATGGTACCTGTAATAATATTTACACTCGGCCTTTGTGTGGCAATAATCAGGTGAAGGCCTACCGCCCGGGCCAACTGGGCCAGCCGGGCAATGGGCAGTTCAACCTCTTTGCCTGCAGTCATGATAAGATCTGCAAATTCATCAATGAACAATACGATGTAAGGCAAAAAACGATGGCCGTGATTCGGATTAAGCCTTCTGGCAATAAACTTGGCGTTGTACTCCTTAATATTTCTAGCCTGGGCGTCTTTTAACAAATCATAACGATTGTCCATTTCAGTGCACAAAGAATGCAGGGTTCGAATTACCTGTCTTGTTTCTGTTACAATGGCTTCTTCAGCATCGGGCAGTTTTGCAAGGAAATGCCTTTCAATCTTTGAGAAAAGGTTTAGTTCTACTTTCTTTGGATCTACAAGAACAAACTTCACATAAGCCGGATGTTTCTTGTATAATATGGAAGCCAGAACCGCATTCAAACCAACGGATTTTCCCTGCCCTGTTGCTCCCGCCATCAGAAGGTGGGGCATTTTGGTCAGATCGGCGATGAACGTTTCATTTGCAATGGTCTTGCCAAGGCCTATGGGAAGGTCAAAACCGGAATTCTGAAACCTGTCTGAAGCAAGAATCGATTTCATGGATACAATTTCCGGATTGCCATTGGGAACTTCAATGCCAATGGTTCCCCTGCCCGGGATGGGGGCAATAATGCGGATGCCCAGAGCACTCAGACTTAATGCAATGTCATTTTCCAGATTTTTTATTTTGGAAATTCTTACTCCGGGAGCAGGGAT
>CAZFOI010000059.1:0-8093 GCA_964520605.1 uncultured Bacteroidales bacterium | reverse complement strand
GTTTATTGAAACCGATATGACAGCCGGTTTGCCCGAAGACATCAAGAAAAGCTGGATGGAAAAAATTCCCCTTCGCAGGGGCGGCACTCCCCAGGATGTGGCCAATACCTGTATTTACCTGGCCTCGGAGCTTTCTTCCTATGTTACCGGTCAGGTAATTGCCGTCTGTGGCGGTATGACAAGATAGGCTGCCATTCTCAGCATCAGAACAAAAAAAAAGGGCCATCCGGATTCGGTTGGCCCTTTTTGTTTTATGGCGTTGATTTAGTACTGAAGCACCTCCATGGCGGCTTTGTAGATCTTTTCAGTAGAAGGCAATATGGCTTTCTCAAGGTTTTTATGAAAGCCAACAGGGGTAAATTCAGAGCCTACCCTGAGTATGGGAGCATCAAGGTATTCGAAAGCTTCTGATGCTATGATGGCCGCCAGCTCACCGCCGAAACCACCAAACACCTTGTCTTCATGCACCACCAATACCCTGTTGGTTTTCTTAACCGATCTCAGAATAGCCTCTTTATCAAGGGGAATAAGGGAACGAAGGTCAATCACCTCTGTTTCCTTTCCCGTGGCTGCGGCAATGTCATCAGCTACCTTCACAGACATATGCGTTGTGTTTCCAAAGGTAATGATGGTAAGGTCCCTGCCCTCGCGACGCACGCGCGCCTTGCCAAAAGGAACTTCAAAATCATCGGGCACCACGGTTTCGGCTTCCCGCGCATTATACAGCGCCTTGGGCTCCAAATACATGGTTGGTCCACTGGAGCGCATGGCCGTTCTGAGCAATCCGGCGGCATCGTCAGCATAGGAAGGATAAACAATCCGTATGCCTGGGAAGGTAGCCAGCGCCCCTTCGATGGTTTGGGAGTGATAAAGCCCCCCTCCGATATATCCACCTGAGGCCAGACGCACCACCACATTTGGGGCAAATGCGCCATTGCTGCGCCAGTAGTCGTGGGTAAGCTCAACAAACTGCTCCATGGCAGGCCAGAAGTAATCTGCAAACTCTGCGCCTTCTACCACGATACGGATTTTTTCAGAAAAGCGGCTCATGCCGTTGGCGGTTCCCAGTATAAAATCTTCGGCTATGGGCGCATTAAACACACGGTCTTTGCCAAATTCCTGTTGCATGCCCTTGGTGACATTGAAAATGCCCCCTTTGTCGCGATTGGCCACATCCTGACCCCATATATAAGTGTCCGGGTTGTGACGGAATTCTGCCTTAAGGGTTTCATTCAGGGCCGTTATAAACTTGATTTTTTCACCATCCTTACTGTGCAATCCTTGAGGATATTTTTGGCTGATGTAGGGCTCGGGTATTACAAAATTGTAAATACTTGCCGGATCAGGATCAGGGGCCTTCATGGCTTTCTTGTGGGCATCTGTCACCATAAGGTCGATTTCCTTCTCGATCTCCGCAATAATCTCCTTGTTAAGGATTTTCATGTCCGTAAGCAGCTTCTTAAAGCGGGGAATCGGGTCATGGGCCCTTACGCAGCGAAGCTCGGCCTCGCTTCGGTAAAGATCGTGGCGGTCTGAATTGGAATGGGATCCGATGCGAACCACAGAAGCGTGCACAATTACCGGTTCTCCGGATTCAAGTGCATGTCTTTTTGCCTCGAACATGGCATTCATGGAATCAAACACATCCTTGCCATCGCAATGAATGATGCGAAGGTTTTTAAACCCGGCAAAATTATCCGCTGCCTTGCGATTGGCCGTCTGGTCTTTCTTGGGCACTGAGATTCCATAACCATTGTCCTGAAAAACAAAAATCACCGGCAGTTTCTCACGGGAAGCTCCGTTGATGGCTTCATAGACATAACCCTCAGAGACAGATGATTCTCCCTGGGAACTGATGGCTACGCCTTTGTGATCATAGCGTTGCATGGCACGGGCCACTCCAACGGCATGCAGGGTATGGTTTCCTGTTGCACTGGATACATTGTGAATATTCCACTCCGGCTTGGCAAAGTGGTTGGACATGTGCCTCCCGCCACTGGCAAGATCGGTGGCTTTGGATATACCGTTTAAGATGATTTCCTCAGCAGTTACGCCAGCGGAAATGGCCGTAATCATGTCCCGGTAATAGGGAAATAAGTGGTCGGTTTTGCGGTCGAACACCTGCCCAATGGCCAGCTGAATGGCATCATGACCGGCACAGGGCGCATGGTAAGACCATCCAAGTGCCTGTTTCAGGTAATTGGGAGCCTTTTCATCCAGTTTGCGACCAAGTATCATTATTTTATACCAATTGAGCAGGGTTTCCGATGAAACCTTCTCCGGCTCAAAATGTGGCTTTGCAGCTATGTTATCTGCACTTTGCACATCCTTTTTCTTTTCTATTGTCTTTTTTACCATATACTGATCTGTTCAGGGGTGAAGCGTTACGGATATTAAACCCGCACAAGCCCATTTTGTTTACCAACCCACCCCGGTTTTCAGAGTGCAAAGGTAGACATTTATTTAAAGATAGTCTAAATAAAGTCTATGAAGTCGTTAGTCTATAGAGTCGTTAGTCTATGAAGTCGTTAGTCTATGAAGTCGTCAGTCTTTAGAGTCGTCAGTCTTTAGAGTCGTTAGTCTGTCAGACTCTACCGACTTTACAGACTTTACAGACTTTACAGACTTTACAGACTCTACAGACTCTACAGACTATTTTTTAAATGTTTTTCGTGCAGCGATTGGCAGTAGTTCAACGATGTCTGAGGCAATCATTCCTTCATGTCCTTTTTTTCCTGAGGCGATATCACCGGCGAATCCATGCAGGAAAACAGCGATAAGGCAACTTTCCAAACTTCCGTATCCCTGAGACATCCAACCAAGTATGGCACCGGTTAATACATCACCGCTGCCGGCTGTGGCCATTCCCGGGTTTCCGCTTGAATTAAAAAAGACTTTTCCCTGAGGCGTGATAATGGCTGTTCGGGCTGTTTTCAGTACCACTATAAGGTTGTGGCGGCGGGAAAAATCAATGGCCCTGCCCAGTCTTTCCTGCTCTGAAGCACTCTTTCCTCCCAGCCTGTCAAATTCTTTCGGATGGGGAGTGATTACACTGCCTGAAGGAATATGATCCAGCCAGGTAGGATTTTCAGCCAAAATGTTGAGTGCATCGGCATCCAGAACCATTCGGGTGCCACTCAGGCGTATCAGGTTTTGCAGGTTTTTGGCAGCAGTATCATCCGTGCCTATTCCCGGCCCTGCTCCAACGGCGGCATATATGGCAGGATCTGGCAACAGATTCGGTGCCTGGTGCAGGGTCGATGGCAAACACATGGCTTCAGGCGATCCCTGCTGAAGGATATCGATGCAGTTATCCGGGGTGTATACGGTAAGCAGGCCCAGTCCGCTTCTAAGGGCAGCCCTTGCAGCAAGAATGGCGGCGCCAGCCTTTCCGCGAGACCCGGCAAACAACAGGGAGTGGCCGTAATGACCTTTGTGGGTGAATTTGCCCCTTGGTTTGTAAAGGGAACGTATATCCTCAGAATCCGGCATAAGCCACTGTGTCTCGGCCAGCTTAATGGCTTCAGGATGCAGCCCGATATCGAGTATGTGCCATTCTCCTGTAAAAACCTCGTATTCCGAGAACATGAAAGCCAATCTTGGAAACTGAAAAGCCAGGGTATAATCTGCCTTTATGATATTTGAAGTGCCATGTAGGCCATTGCCATTGCAAAACAGCCCACTGGGCATGTCAATGGATACTACCAGGGCTCCGGAATGGTTAATATGTTGAATCACTTCAGCAAGAAATCCTTCCGGATTGCGGTTCAGCCCACTGCCAAATATGGCGTCAATTACCAAATAATCCGGGCTTATTGCCGGAAATGAATCTGAAGGATTCAGGGTGGTTTGGCTCAGGTTCTTCACCCCATGCAATCGCTTCTCATTGTGCAGATAATCTGTCGATGCCCCGGATGTATGGGCTAACTTAATTACCTGAGTGTGGATTCCGCTTCCGGCCAGCATACGGGCCAGCGCAAGGCCATCTCCCCCATTGTTTCCCATGCCGCAAAAAATCATGGCGTTGCGCTTTTCCCTGAATCTCCTGCGTATCCAGACAAAACAGGCCCTGGCTGCCCTTTCCATAAGATCAGCAGAAGAAACCGGCTCATGCGCAATTGTATAGCTGTCAATGGCCCGGATGGCCTCAGCATCAAGAATTTTCATGCGGTGATTGTTTAATGCAAATATACAGTCTAAATGAGGTTTTTTTATCAACTTTGCATGCAAAACTACGCCATGCCCAGCCAAGCGGATCATATTCCCCTATTGCCCCATGCCTATCTTCCGCCTTGTGGTTATATGGCCCTGCTTTTAAAACATGGAAGGGCTCAAATTGAGCTATTCGAAACCTATCCCAAGCAGACCTGGAGAAACCGATGCCGTATTGCTACGGCCAATGGACCGGTATCATTAAGTATTCCGGTTGAAAGACCCTCGGGAAACCATACCATGACCCTGGACGTTTATCCCGGCACCCATCTTCCCTGGCAGAAAATCCATTGGAGAAGCATCCGGAGTTCTTACAGCAAAGCACCATTTTTCCTTTATTACAGCGATCCGATTGAAGCTTTCTTTCTTAAGCCTTTTAAGGGAAGTCTGCACGAATGGAACCATGGTTTGCTGCATTTGATGATGGACCTGTTGCGCATGGAAACGCTCATTGAATATACTACTGATTACTGCCATCTTCCCCCTGAGCAGGACCTGAGATTGTTGATCAGCCCCAAACGGGCCTGGCCGTCTGTAAAACCCGAAGCAGAATGGCCATCATATTACCAGGTTTTTGATGATCGATATGGGTTTATACCCAATCTGAGTGTGATTGATCTTTTGTTTCATATGGGCCCGGAATCTTCAGACTACCTGAAACAGATCGCCTTAATTGTCTGATCAGTTAAACGAGGGATATGCCACCCTTACATGATAAATATTCAACAGCCGGCGTTTGAATATTTTCTTCACCGTTGATATGTCTCGAAATGTCACAGATGCATTTTCGAATTGATTTTCTGCAATCTGGGTATCAATGATTTGTTCTACCAATTCGTTGATGCGCTGCTCATCAGGATTGGACAGGCTTCGGGAGGCTGCCTCCACAGCATCGGCCATCATTACAACCGCTGTCTCCTTGCTGAATGGACGTGGTCCGGGATAGGCAAAGAGTTCCCTTTCTATGATTTCACCGTCTGACTGTTTCTGCTGCATGGTATAAAAATACCTTGCAGTAGTACTGCCATGATGGGTGCGGATGAAATCGATAATGTACTCTGGCAGGTTATGCTTTCTTGCCATCTCAATGCCCTTGATGACGTGGTTAATCACAATACGGGCACTCTCCTGGTATGATATTTCATCATGTGGGTTAAATCCACCCATTTGGTTTTCAGTAAAATAAAACGGATTGTCCATTTTGCCTATGTCGTGATACAAGGCCCCGGTCCGGGTCAGCAGGCTGTTGCCTCCGATGGCAAAAATGGCCTCTTCAGCCAGATTGGCTACCTGCAGGGAATGCTGAAAAGTGCCGGGAGCCTGCTGTCCGAGCTGACGAAGCAATTCATTGTTGGTATCTGAGAGTTCAAGCAGGGAAAAGTCAGTTGGCAGGCCAAAGATGCGCTCGTATAAATAAATTATGGGGTAAGTTAACAGGGTAAGCGATGCAGCTCCAAGGAAATAGGCCAGGTCTGTCCATCTTAAAAAGGCCGTGCTCCCGCTATGGGCAAGGGAAAGTCCCAGATAAACAGCGGCATACATAAGAAAAATCAGCATTACAGTGGCAAACAACTGAGAGCGGCGTCTCAGGCTTACCATGCTCAAGATGGCAACAATCCCGGCAATAAACTGAATAAAAACAAACTCAAAGCTACGTGGAATCAAAAATCCCACAAGGATGATGGTTATGATGTGAATATAAAGGGCCAGGCGGCTGTCGAAAAACGCCCTTATTACCAAAGGCACAATGCACACGGGAATAAGGTAGAGCAGGTTGGTGTTGAAACGAATCACCGTAGCCGTAAGCAGGGTCATGATGTATACCGTAAGCAGGATCAGTAAAACCCTCCGATTATCGTAAAACACCTCTCTTCTGAACACATACAAAAAGAGCACCAGCACCACCATGGAAATGGCTACCAGTAAAAACTGACCCAGGTACAAAAGATTCCGGGCCATGCTCAGGCCGGTTTGCTTTTCATGTTCTGCTTTATAGGATTCAAGCACCTGAAATGCCCGGGAATCCACCACCTCTCCCCTGGAGATAATGCGCTCTCCCTGTTGCACCATGCCCCTTGACAGGGAAATGCCATCAACGGCATCGGCAGTAGCCTGGCGGGTAAGTTCAGGATAATATACAACATTGTGGGCAATAGATTCCAGCAGCAGGGAGTGCAGCCATGCGGGAAGATCCATGGAAACAGCCTTTGCCCTGAGGAATTCAATTGCGCCTGAGATGGTATAAAAATCACTTAAACGCCGCAATTCGGCACGATTTCCGGATACCATGTGCACCTGCGTGGAAGGTGAAAGTATGGCGAAGCTGTCTTCCAGAAACACCACTCCCCGCATATACAAAGAGTCCAGGATTTCCATGCCGGCATCAAGGAAGCGCCGCTGACGTGCGGAAGACTCCCGCATGGCTTCTTTAGATGTTGAAAAGGATTGGCCAAATTGGTTTTTGACCTCTTCTGCCGTTTCTTCACTCAGGTTAAAGAAAGGCAATATTTGGACCAGGGACTCCTGTTTTTCCGATTCCAGCTCTGCTTCTGATTTAAGTATGGCAAAATTGTAGGGGGCGATCAAATCCTCATATGCCCACGGCCTGCCCTGCTGGTAATCGAAGGCAAAACGGGGTTGCCTTGGAAACAATTGCACAATCAGAAAAGTGGCCAGCAGAAACAAAAAAGCCTTATAGAAATATGCAGAACGCCGCTGCAACCAGTGGAATAATCGCTCCATTTTCAGTTGATTGGGGTTTTTCAAGGCGAAATTAGCAATTAAAATGCGTATCCCCCTCCCTTTGTTCGTCGGGATGAAATTTTTTCCCTAATTTTAACCTTTAAAATACCCTGGTTGCATATGGAATACGGAATCTGCCTGATGAGCGTGGTGGGTGTAAGGGAAAGGCCCGATCACCGCTATGAGATGGTTACTCAACTGCTGTTTGGGGAATTGTTTGAAGTGCTGGAAACACGTAATTCCTGGCACCATATCAGGGTGTTGCACGACAGTTACCAGGGTTGGATTCATGCCAGCCAGGCAGAAATCATCGGGTTTGAAGAGTTTACCGCTCTGAAATCTGCCCTCCCCCTGTATACCCTTGATTTGATCTCATTTGTAGGCGACCTTTCTGGGAAAAGCAGCTTTCCGGTTAGTGCGGGAAGCACCATCTACCTGAATGGCAGCCATCCCATACGGATTGCGGGAAGGGATTTCAGTTTCCCGGAAAATGTGGTTGAACCCGGACCCGATCGCTTCCAGGATATTCCGGATCTTGCCCTGCTGTTTTTAAACACCCCATACCTTTGGGGAGGACGTTCTGTTTTTGGCATTGACTGCAGCGGATTTGTACAGCTGGTGTATATGATGGCTGGCATTCGTATTCCCAGGGATGCTGCTGTTCAATCTACTCAGGGAGACACCATTCACCTTATCAATGAAGCCCGCCCGGGCGATTTGTTGTTTTTCGACAATCCTGAAGGTGAAATCGTTCATACGGGCATCTGCCTTCATGAAGGTTTTGTGATCCACGCCTATGGTAAGGTACGCATCGACCTGATTGATCATAACGGCATCTATAACCGGGATTTGAAAAAGTACACACATACCCTGAGACTTATCAAGCGGATTATAGGTTGATGCCCAAACAAAAATTACTGAAAACCATAATTTTTTCTTACCTTTGCGGGCTTAAAAAGAAGCTATTTGCCCCATGATACAGATCACTTTTCCGGATAAAACCATAAGGGAATTCAGCCAGGGTGTCACCGGCCTGGAAATTGCCCAAAGCATTTCCGAAGGATTGGCACGCAAGGTGCTTTCCATCAGTGTAAATGGCGAGGTATGGGACCTGCACCGGCCCATTTCTGAGAATGCCA
>CAZFOI010000058.1:2406-8108 GCA_964520605.1 uncultured Bacteroidales bacterium | reverse complement strand
ATTATACCTTTTGCCACCCGGGCTTACATACACCATGTCCCCGTCTATGAGCAGGTTTTCCGTAAAGCCCCAGCGGATGTTGCTTCCGTCAAAATCATTGAAAAGGTCTTTGGACCACTTCTCTTTTCCCGAAGGGATGTCCAGACATATCAGCCGTCCAAGCCCCGTGGCCACATACATCAGGTCTCCGGCAATGGCCGGGGTGCTGCGGGTTCCCGGATAATTGGTGTCTATCTCTTTGCCGTAGGGAAATTTCCTAAGCAGGCGGCCCTGCTCGGAGAGTTCATAAACATAGCCCATATCTCCTTCCATTCCGCTGATGTAAATTTTGCCATGGGCAATCACCGGAGAGGTAAACCCCTTGCCAAGGTCTTCGTAGGCCCACAACATGGTTGGGCCGTTTTCGGGCCATTGTTTCAGCAAACCGGTTTCATGGTAATGCCCCATTCTGTCCGGGCCCCTCCAGTTGTTAAATATCTGGGCATTCAGGCTCAGGGGGAGCATAATCAATAACAGTATCAAACCAGGAAAATAAAGGCGTCTTTTCATCTTTGTGTGTGTTTTGGGTTGATGCATAGCAATATGTGCATATTTGCCGGACGTTAAAGATAATACAAACAGGGGCGGCGGGCCCCCGTTTTAAGATTTGTTCACAGCAATTTATCCTGATTCTAAATAACAGACTGATAAGATGTTAGCCTGTTCATAACTTCAAAACATCCTGTGCTTTCTACAAAGAATATGGAGGGGGCGGCAACTCCCCGTTTTTTTCCGACAACAGCCATTTCCAGGCCGGAACCACATGAATCGTGTATCCATCCTGTTGGATTACCTCAGATTCATCATGGGTAAGCAGCAAAAGGTCTTTCACCGGGTTAGATTCGGCAGCCTGTAATAAAGCGTTCACCTCCCGGCTCAGGGTAACATCATTTGCCACAGACCAGGCAACCTGCACAAGGCATTCCCCGGGCACATAAAAATCAACTTCTGACTGATCCCGGAGATAGTACAATTTGTCTGGATGCATTTTTTGCAAATGATTGTGAACCATGGTTTCCAGAAGCGATGACTCTGGTTTTACCAGGAACAGGGAAAGCATGCCATGGTCGGTAAAATAGTACTTTCTGTTGGTTTCCCTGGAAGTTATTTTGGCCTTGTAATTTCGTATGCTGCGCAAAACAAAAGCATCCTCCAGAAAACCAATGTATTCTATCAGGGTGGCCGTTCCAACGGGAATTCCTCCGGATTGAATGATGTTTCGGATGCGGGTAAAACTCACTTCATCCATGGCGTTTTCAGCCAGTTTCTTTATCATGAGTCTCAGGGCGGCCGGGTTTCTGATCTGGTGCCTCTCAACAACATCGCCCAGAAATATTTTTTGAAAAACATTTTGAAGATATGACCGCTTCTCCTGGATATTGAAAAGTTCCGGGAATCCGCCAAACTCAAGGTATTGATCAAAGAGTTGCCGTATCCGGAAGCGGCTGCTGTCGTACTCCCAGTTTCCTGAGGGGCTTTCGCCGTAGAATCTCAGGAATTCTGCAAAAGAAAGGGTTTCCACCTCTTTTATCATATACCTGCCCCCCAGCGTGGAGGCCATCTCGCTGCTGAGCATGGAAGCATTGCTGCCGGTTATTACCACAACATAGCCCGAATCCGCCAGCCTGCGGGCAAACTTTTGCCACCCGGAGATGTTTTGGATTTCATCCAGAAATATCAGGGGTTTGGTGTTGAAAAGCTCTCCATGGCACTCCATGATCAGGTCAAGGCCGCTTACATCCAGCTCCATCAGGCGTTCGTCTTCGAAGTTGATGTAAAGGATGGATTGAATGCCAACACCCTCTTGCAGATATTGCTGGATGCGATGGTACACCAGGAAGGTTTTGCCCGCCCTTCTGGGTCCGGTTACAATATAACAGCTTGCGGAAGGCAATGTCACTTCGCGTGCATGCACCTTCAGACCAGGAATGCGCTCCTGATTTTCTACCAAAATCTTCTTGATGCTGTCTTTTAGGCCCATGAATGTTTTATATACAAAACAAAAATAGCAAAAATTGTTTTATATACAAAACAAACTATAATTTTCTAAGCACAGCCTGCACTCCGGAAAGGTAGCTTTCGCCAAAAAGGTTTACGTGAACCATCAGGGGATAGAGGTTGGCAATGTCGAGCCCCTGCTGCCAGTTGCTCTCGGGTGGGCGGATGCTGTGGTAGCTTTTGTAAAAGGCCTCGGAAAACCCGCCAAAAAGACGCGACATTCCCAGGTCCATGTAGGGATGGCCGTAATACACCGCAGGGTCTATCAGGGCGGGCATGCCCTGTTGGTTCACCATATAATTGCCGCTCCAAAGATCGCCATGCAAGAGAGAGGGAGCCTCAGGAGGGAAGAAATCGTTCAGTCGGGGATACAGTCTTTCAAAACCTTTCGCCAGGGATGCCGGAGCCCGTCCGCTGTCAATGGCGGGTTTGAGCATGGGCTCCATGCGCCTGAGCATAAAAAAATCTGCCCAGCTAAGGGCTGCCGCACTGCCCGGGGCCCCCAGGGGTGTGTTTTCCTGGGGCAGGCTGCCAATATAGTTGTCATGATCCAGTCCAAAGGCTTCCGACTTGTTGGCATGCAAAGCGGCCAGACCGGTGCCAAAGCTTTCCCAGAACCCGGCTGACACAGCTGCCTGTTCTATCCATTGAAGCAACAGAAAATGGTGGCGGCCGCATTCGCTGCTGCCAGCTCCCAATACCTCCGGCACAAACAGTGCCGCCGCCTTGCGAAGGAGTTCCAGGCCCCGGGCTTCGGAGCGAAACATGGCAGCATAGTCTGCGCCCCGGTTGTGTTTAAGAAAGAAATTACCCAAGTGGGTTTTCAGCTTCAGGGCCTGGTGTATGCAGCCGCCCCCCACAGCAGACGTGCCGATAATGGCAGCGCCATCGGGATCCTTTTTCCCAATCAGCGCCTCAACAGGGCCGCGAAGGGAATCCGGCAGCATATCAGGCGTTTGGTTTTTTGCCCGCAGCCGCGTCTGAACCGCCGTTTTCGGCGTAGGAATTGATCAGGGCAATGGCTCTTTTCTTGGTGTCGCGCAGGAACCACTTTTTATACTCAAAAGGTATGAATGCCGATTTCACCCCGTTGATTACCAGATCAAGGATGTTCTGGGGCGAAAGCCCGAACTCCTTATAGGCGATGTAATACTCATCGGTCATGGTGGTATTGGTAATCAGACGGTTGTCGGTATTCAGGGTAACGCGCAGGCCAAGGTCGAGGTAGAACTTAAAGGGATGGTCTCCCATGTGTTTGGCGGCCTGGGTCTGAATGTTGCTCGAGAGGCAGATCTCCAGCGGAATGCGGTGGTCGTTCACGTAATTAAGCAAATCTCCCTGCTCCCTGAGGCGGGTGCCATGGCCAATGCGGTGTGCCCCGCAATAGTGCAATGCCTGGTGTATGCTGTCGGGGCCATAGGCCTCTCCGGCATGGATGGTTACGTTGATGTTGTTGGAAAGAATCAGGTTAAAAGCCGGCAGGTGGTCGCGGGCCGGGTAGTTGTATTCTGCTCCTGCCAGGTCGAACCCCACCACGCCACGGTTCTTGAATGCCACGGCCAGCTCGGCCATGCGCATGCTCACCTCTGGCGATATATTGCGGATGCCGCAGACAATAACCCCGCTCTTGATGTTAAAATCCCTTTCGGCATCTTTCAGGCCCTCTACCACCGATTCCAAAATCACCGTGGGAGACAGCCCCTTTTGGGTATGCAGTATGGGGGAGTACCTCACCTCAATATAGTGCACATTCTCCTTGGCATTGTCTTCTGCCAGCTCGTAAGCTGCACGATACAAAGATTCCGGGGTTTGCATGACCTTCAGGGTAAGGTCAAAGCCCTCCAGGTATTTGTTCAGGGATTCGTGCATCTTGCCCGGGCCAATCTTTTTGATGAGCTTTTCCGGGGTATCGGCACCAAGGTCTATGCCTTCCTTCTGGGCAATATCCAGCATGGTTTCGATGCGCATCGAACCATCCAGGTGTACGTGAAGGTCTGTTTTGGGCAGCTTTTCGAAAAAAGCGCGGTCGTATGGTCTGTTTGGGGTCTTAAGGTCGTCGGTTGTTTTATATTTTTCCATGGCTCATGCGTTTATCACCCTTTTGGGTATTAATATCATATACGCAAAACCCCGGAAAATGTTGCAACAAACAAAAAAAACCCCCTATTGCCTGAGCTTTTTTCGGGCCTTCCATGCCCGGTGGGCACCATAGGCTCCGGCCATGATCAGCAAAGCCGCAGCGCCCCCACCCAGGGGAGCAGGCGCCGGCTGGTTGTCTCCGGAGCCATGAGAACCCGGAGGCGGCGGGGGCTGGCTTATGCCAGGACCCGAAAGCAACATCAGGGAAAACAGAAACAAGAGGGAAACTAAGAATTTCTTCATAAACAGGTATTATTTTGGATTTTCAGCATAATTATCAGACAATAATCACTACCATACAACAACCCCCTGGCTGGCCTGGGTGCGCCTGCCACTCAGCCTTACCACATAAACGCCCGGACTCAGGCTGGTCTCAACGGCATGCAGGTCTGCTGCCGGCAAACTCCGGCTATAGACCACCCGTCCGCTGATGTCGAACACCTGCATCAGGCCGGCTTCAGCCATTGCCGGCATCTGAACATAAAGCGTGCGCCCATAGGCATATACCCTGGGGTCATTCTCCCCCGTCAGCGGCTCCTCAGTATTCGTGGGCTCATCAAACAGAATGCGAAACCTCAGCTCCGGATCCTCCGCCCTGGCAGTAAATGTATACACCGGATCATCGGATATGCGTCTGATCTCGCCGGCCACCAGGTCGTGGAGGAAAATGGTCTGGCCCTGGGGGGCATTTTTCAGGGTGATGCTGAACTGTGATGCGGCATTTTTCTTAAAGCCCATGGGAACCACCAGATCAGACGTAAGTTGCGGAAGGGTATTGGTTGACAACTTCTCTGTGCCGGCCAGGGAATAAAACTGTGGGGCATACCAGGCCATAAAACGGGAATCGTACTGAAGGTCGAAACCTGCTGTGGCCCCTGGATTGAACCGAATCCGGCTTTCCTGTTCCATGCCTGATTCCAGGTCTTTGGCTGCCAGAAGAATATGACCAGATGGCGTGCTTTTATTCCAGGCGGTGGTTGCATCGTGGGTTCTGGCTGCCAGGGGAATGGTAATGCTGTTGGTTTCATTTACAGCCTGTACCCAGAAGCCCTGCATGGCCGGGATAATGCCTTCTTCCAGCACATCGGTAAAACTGCCTGTATTACTCATAACCTTGGCAACACCTCCAATATTTACAATGTTCCAATCGGCGTGGTCATTCCAGATGATGGCACTTTGGAAGGGATTGCCCAACAAATGCCAGCCCTGACCCTGAGCCGGACTTACACTCAGATTGGAAAACGGAACAGAGGCATGGTTGGGTGTTCCGGTGAAGGTTTTTGTGGCAGCAAGCTCATAGGCAACCAGATACCCCTGTCCGGCACCCATTGTGGTAATATTGTTGGCCCCCACTTTCCAGTTAAGCCACTGAGCCGTGGTTTCGCTGTAGGCATAGAAGTCATCCCCTGCGCCCGGTTCCAGGGAAGTATTGCCTGAAATACTGGTGGTGCCGAGAGGAGAGCTGATCAGGTGCCACCCATCGGCATTTCCGGGTGCTGAATATGGCAGGATATGCCGCTCAGCCG
>CAZFOI010000058.1:996-2396 GCA_964520605.1 uncultured Bacteroidales bacterium | reverse complement strand
GTCATGGTGCCCGTACCCGAAATGCTGCCATTTACAATCAGAGAGCCGGGGGCTCCATGACTCGTTGGGGATTTCAGGAAAATGCCTTCGGTGGCGTTGTTGGTGAGGTTGCCTGATACCGTAAGTTGTTTAGCCGAAGCAATGGAAAATGCTGCGTTTTCATTTACTGTCAGGTTTCCGCCAATCACAATGTCTTTGTCCAGGCTTACCTCATTGTCAATTATCAGGGTTGCGTTTGCACCAAAAGAAAGCGTGCCTGCTCCGCTTATGGTTTGTGGTGATCCTCCGGCCATGGTTATGTTTGCGGCGGATCCCGGATTAAAAGCCACGCTTCCTGCAGAAACGGTTAAATCGCCATTAATGGTAATTCCCCCGGTTAAATTCAAGTTAAGGGTTGTTACATTGGTTACCAGAAGATTGTCAATCGTTAGCAGGCTAGACCCGGTGAGATTGGTAAGGCTTATTGAGGCATTATCAAATTCTACATTGGCATAGGTTCTCCCTGTCAAAGAAGGCGTTGCCGTTCCCAAGTGACGATATAAGCTTCCTGTTTCAAATATGGTAACCGCATTTGAAATGGCAAACGGGTCGCTCCCGGCAAAATAATTGAACGTTGAGCCTGAGGCAAATATAACGGAACCACTTGTTGTATTGCCAAAAGGGTTTCCGGAAAAGCCGGTTCCTGATGTAAACGAACTGCCGTTTGTAAAGGTAATGGCAGCTGCATCTGCTCCGAGCAGGCGATGTGCACCTCCCTCTAAAGCAACAGATCCACCAACTTCTGCGGTGGTGCCTGCCTCCAGACTTAATTGCAATGCATTACTCCCGGAAATAGTCAACGAAGATCCACTGCCTACAAGCAGATCCGTCCCAGTGTCGCCGGTGATGCTTAATGTAGATGCCGTGGCTGCCTGTAAGGTAAGCGCGGTGTTGCCGGAAATGCTTAATTGTCGTATGCTTTGGGTTGGAACACCGGTAACGGTATAGGTGCCTCCATCTGAGAACTCCAGGCGGTCTGCCGCAGCCTGTACGGTACGTGTTGGTGTCCAGTTCGATGCGGTAGTCCACACACCACCGCTTGCGTTATTCCAGGTATAGGTCGTTGGTTCAGGGTCTACCTGTCCGCTAACTGCAACGTTTATTGGCGCAGCATTACCCCCGCTTATAGCAACATTGCCGCTATACAGATTGGAAGACAATCCTGCTTTTAATCTCACATAAACAGTGGTGGCAGAAAGATCTCCTCCGCTTGCCGTAAGCGTGCGTTCATCGAAGAAGTCGCTTCCATTAAGAGATACTTCATAATTCGAAGGGGCGGTTATGGTAACTGTAGCATCTGCCGGGTCCAGATTGGATCCGGATAAAGATCTGCTTGCTCCTAATCGTGATGATGAAATTGA
>CAZFOI010000058.1:0-986 GCA_964520605.1 uncultured Bacteroidales bacterium | reverse complement strand
TCCTGATTGGCTTTCTTCTTGCTTCGGGCCTGGTGGGGCTGTTGACGGGCCGGATCCTATAGTATAAATCAAGTCTTCAAGTACAGCGGGGATGGCGGCCAATATGGGTGAAACCGAAGGGGTTCCGGAAACAGAGATATTGTCAATACTTAAACCACCACTACTTCCAGAACCTGTGCTTGATCTCCAACTTGCCCATCGAATTTGCACAGTGGCTTCATTATTTGCATCTGATCCAAAGGACAGGTTTGTAAAAGAAACGGTATGACCGGCGGCTTCTGAAGTAAATTCAACAGCACCTCCCGAAAAGGTGGTCCATGAACCACTTTCTCCTATTCGATACTGGGCCACAGCCCCATATGCACGGCCGCCATCCGGAGGTAGTTCAACCGCTACATCGAAGGACAACAACAAATCTGTGCGACCCGTGGCGTTTATGGCCAAGGCAAGTTGATTGGCTCCATTGGTTGCATTACTCGATGTTTGTATATAGACTCTTGCATTACTGCTAATGGCTAAGCCGTAAATGTTCGCCGTTGTGGTTGTTGAAGTTCTTCCACTAAAAGCAGCATCACCTGACGGGGTTGATGATTCAGCCCCAGATTGCGTAGCAATCGCTCCTGCCCCATTCCACGCAGCAAACCCAGCGGGAAGAGAAGAAAAGGATGTTGTTCCAAAATTCTGACTGTAAGGCAGTGTCTGCGGCGAAGGATTTGTCTGCCCCCACCCCTTGCCGGCGCTTAGGAGCATTAGGCCTGCAGAAACGCAGAGGATGGTTATTAAACGGATGCCGGAGAATGTAATGGTTTGCCTCATAATCGTTTTTTTTGTGGTTGGCCGTAAGGTTCCCCCGGGGGCTGGCTTCAACCCCCGGAAAAACATCTATGTATCTATGAAAATAAATGGCTTATAGTCAGTGCAAAATATTAATTAACTCCATAACTACCAAATCAATTGGGTTAAATATTTATTAAGCGGTGCATTTT
>CAZFOI010000057.1:0-8276 GCA_964520605.1 uncultured Bacteroidales bacterium | reverse complement strand
AATTGTCTCACGAGATGGATGCCATGCAACTGGATGAGCTGATCGGAATGTTTTCTAAGTCACTTGCAGGCAGCCGTTATTACGACGCCCTGGTCGCACGCAGCCGCATTATGCATAGCCTGCTTCCCGGAAAACCCGCTCCCCTGTTCCGCCAGCAGACTCCCGAAGGAGATTTGCTCGGTGTGGAAGACTTCAGGGGAAAATACCTGTTGATCAGTTTCTGGGCCTCCTGGTGCCCGGATTGCAGGGTGAAAAATCCCCATCTTGTTGGGATATATGAAAAATACAAGTCCTCGGGTTTCGAAATACTTGGGGTATCATTGGACCGTGCCCATGATGCCTGGCTCAGGGGGATTGCCCAGGACAAACTCAGTTGGCCTCAGGTAAGCGATCTTGGCGGATGGCGTAATGAGGCAGCACAGTTATATGCGGTTTCATGGATACCAACCGAAGTCCTGGTGGATCCTCAGGGAATCATCATTGCCCGGGGCATTAAAGGCGATGCCCTTGACACCTGGCTAAAAGAAAATCTCCCTGCCACTCCTTAAAAAGGCAACAGGGAGATCTTTCAGATTTTGCGAATTATTTTCTGCCTCTTCCTCCCGGAGCGGCCTGATGACGCATGCCTGCTGCAGCACCACGCATGTGGTGTTGGCTGTCGAACCTGGCGCGCTGTTCATCGGTAAGCAGTTTGCGGATTTCCTGACGATGGGCAATGCCCTCCTTCATCCATGATGCATTGAGAGCGGCCATTTCATCAATAATCTTATTCACTTCAGTCAGATTGGGGCTTTTCTCAAGAAGCAACCCCTGTTTTTTTACTCTTAGGGCATCCATTTGATTGCGGTGCTTAAGGGATTTTTCCAGTCGCTGGGCATGAAGCGCTTCCATTTTTGCTTTCTGTTCTTCGGTAAGGTCTTGCAAAAACATATATGCATGGCCTCTTTGCATCATAGCGGGAGCCTGCTGTGCCTGTTGCATCCTGCCGTAAGCCTCTCTTTCAGGAGCCATCCTTCCGGGCTGTCGTGAAAAACGCCCACCCTGGGCCATGGCCTGGCCAAAAACCAGCAGCAATACCGCTGCACTTAAAGAAACAATTCCGAGTTTTTTCATAGCTATTTTGTTTTATATGGGGAATTTTATTGAATTTACCCTTTTGATGCTTTTCAGGCCCGAAGGTTTAAAAGCTGTTTAACAAAACTGCTTATTTGTTGTTTTGATAAAAAATGATCCGTACTTTTGTCTGCGTTTTAAAAGCACTGTAAAAACTAATCAATATGGTCATGAAGCATTCGTTTGTTACACCCAAAATGCTGGCAGTTGGCGGCATTATTTTGTTTGCTGCATTTATGAGGCTTATTCCGCATTACCCCAATTTTACTCCTATTGCGGCCATTGCCCTTTTTGGCGGCGCCCATTTCAGCAAAAAATGGCTTGCCTACCTTGTTCCGCTGTTTGCCTTGTTTGTAAGCGACCTGCTCATTGGTTTTCATAATTTCATGATCCCGGTTTACGTCAGCTTTGCCCTTGTTGTGGCCCTTGGCGGATTGTTAAAAGGGAGAATCTCCCTGCTTAGTGTTCCGCTTGCAGGCATTGCCTCTGCTACCCTTTTCTTTTTGCTAACCAACTTTGCCGTATGGATCGGAAGTCCGTATTATGCTCAGAATATGGGCGGTCTGATTGCCTGTTATACGGCAGCCATACCCTTTTATCACACCCAATTGCTGGGCGATTTGTTCTATAGCTCCGTATTCTTTGGAGGTTTTTATCTGCTTGGGCAGCGTTATCCTGTTTTAAAGCAGGCTTAATAACCAACTGACCTAATATGGCCCTGACTTTTTTTAAAACACCCAAAAACAAGAAATACAATTACAAACCATTGTATTACGATCCCCGCAAAGAGGAAAGGGAAAAACGGCTGAAGTCTGCCCTTGAAGATACAAACAGTGAATACGGGGAAGCACTCAGGGACCGCATCCAGATGCGCTGGAAGCGCACCACCGCTAAGAAAGACCAAAAGTCATCCAATCAGAGACTGATCATCATACTGTTGATCATTTCCCTTTTGGCATACCTGGTCTTTTTGAGATAATCCGCCGGCCCGGCCTTTTGCATTGTCCTATGTCTGATCTTATCAAGCTTTTGCCCGGCCATGTTGCCAACCAGATAGCTGCCGGAGAAGTCATCCAGCGGCCGGCATCGGCTGTGAAGGAACTGCTTGAAAATGCCATCGACGCCAAAGCAGATGAGATCAGTCTGATTGTAAAAGATGCCGGGAAAACCCTGATTCAGATTACGGATAACGGAAGCGGAATGTCTGCCAGGGATGCCGCTTTGTGTTTTGAACGCCACGCCACCTCCAAGATCAGCAAAGCCGATGATTTGTATGCCATTTCCACCATGGGTTTTCGAGGAGAGGCCCTTGCTTCCATAGCCGCCATTGCCAGGGTAGAATTAAAAACCCGGCTTCACGAGGAAGACCTGGGAACGGAAATCATTATAGAAGGTTCAGAAATCAAGCAGCAGCAAGCCTGTCAATGCGCTCCCGGCACCAGTATTTCCGTTAAAAACCTGTTTTTCAACACTCCTGCCCGCAGAAACTTTTTAAAATCAGATATGGTAGAAAAAGGCCATATCCTGAATGAATTTACACGTATTGCACTATCCAGGCCCGATATAGCCTTTTCCTATTATCAGAATGGCCAGTTGACCCATCAGCTTCAACCGGGAAACCTGAAAAAAAGAATTACCGGTTTGTTTGGAAATGCCTATAACCAGCGGCTGGTTCCCGTTGAGGAAAAAACGGATATGATTTCACTGAGTGGATTTATTTCCAAACCAGAGTATGCCCGCAAAAAACGTGGAGAGCAGTTTTTCTTTGTAAACAATCGATTTGTAAAGTCGGCCTACCTGGCCCATGCCGTTGATCTTGCCTGTCAGGAACTCATTCCCGGGGACAGCTTTCCTTCTTTTTTTCTCCAGATAGGCATTGATGCCGCCCAAATAGATGTAAACATCCACCCAACCAAAGCGGAAATCAAATTTCAGGACGAACGCTATGTTTACCAGATTATTAAAGCATCTGTGAGACGTTCCCTGGGAAAATTCAACATCAGCCCAACCCTGGATTTCGAAAGGGAAACCGCTTTTGATAATTTGATTTCCAAAGACAAAACCAGCATAAGGCCGCCTTCTGTTTCATTTAATCCCGAGTACAACCCCTTTTCATCCCAGGGCGGCATCTCCTCAGGACAGCCTTCGCAGAGCCAGCGTCTTGATCCCGAGAAATGGGAACAATTGTTCACAGACAAACTCAGTGTTGCCGACAATGCCGCCACCGGACAGCAGACGGTTCTAAGTCCCGATTGGGAAACCTCAGACAAGCCAACCACAGCACAAAAGGCCATCAGCATTCACGGCCGGTATATTCTGGCACCGGTCAAATCCGGTCTGATGCTTATAGACCAGCGAAGGGCCCTGGAACGTATATTTTATGAAAGAATGCTCATGGAACCGGCAAGCGGAGAAAGCTTGTCACAGCAGTTGCTGTTCCCTGAAACCATTCGCCTTCAGGACCAGGAAGCCGACATGCTATCTGAACTGATCCCGGAAATGGAACAAATGGGTTTCTCTGTCGTGGGCCGGGGAATGGGCTCTTTTGTTATCAATGCCGTACCGGCAGACCTTGCCGAATGTGCTTCTTTGCAGGAAGTCATTGAAGCCATGCTCGATGTGTATGAGAGCCAGCAGGACGATGACAGGAAAACCAGACTGGCCAAAAGCCTCGCTGTGAAACTGGCTGCAGGGCATACCCAGAAACTCAATGATCCGACCATTGTATCCCTGGCTGAATCATTGTTTGCCTGCAGGGTTCCGGAATATTCACCACTGGGAAAGCCCGTACTTCTTATTCTATCCCTTGAGGATATTGCCGGTTTGCTAAAATAAATCGGGTATTTTTGCTAAACTTTAAGTGCCCGCTTCTTGTTAATCAATAAAAATATTTCACCAATAACCTACACATGAGCAATTACAGTCCGGGTGGGTTCAGCCTGTTGCCAACCGTTGTTAAGAATCTGTTAATCATCAATGGCCTGTTTTTTCTGGCCAGCATTTCGCTGGGAAGTGCCTTCGGCATCAACCTGATAAAAACACTTGGGCTGCATATGCCGGGTTCTCCTGATTTTAAGCCCTATCAGTTGGTTAGTCATATGTTTATGCACGCCAACTTCTCCCATATTTTCTTTAATATGTTCGCCCTGTGGATGTTTGGCACAGCCATAGAAAACCTCATGGGAGGGCGGCGTTTCCTGGTATATTACCTGGTTACGGGATTTGGGGCGGCTTTCCTGCACCTGGGCGTAAGTTACCTGGAAACCCTCAGCCTCAGGTATGAGCTCATACAGGCCGGATACAGCCCCGCAGAATTGCAGCAGTTCATCAGAACCGGTTCCTATAACATCCTGCCCGGGGTGTCGGAGCACACCATTGTGAAGTTCCTTTACAAGTACTTTATTCCCACCGTTGGCGCATCGGGAGCCGTTTTCGGTATTCTGCTCGCTTTCGGCATGTTTTTTCCAAACTCTTATATCTACCTGTTCTTTGCCATTCCAGTTAAGGCCAAGTATTTTGTCATTGCCTATGGACTGATGGAGCTTTTCTCCGGTCTGGCAAATCGTCCGGGCAATAACGTGGCCCATTTTGCCCACCTGGGCGGGATGATTTTCGGATTTCTGCTGATTCGATACTGGAGGAAAAAACGAGAAATCTTTTTCTGATGCAGCAAAACCTCTTAACC
Organism: uncultured Bacteroidales bacterium; assembly: GCA_964520605.1. Taxonomy (GTDB): domain Bacteria; phylum Bacteroidota; class Bacteroidia; order Bacteroidales; family UBA7960; genus CAZFOI01. The sequence goes on along the minus strand of CAZFOI010000057.1, from coordinate 3,478 downwards.
GAAATCAGGCGCTTTTTTCTTCATGGAAGCGTTTTGTCCAGGCTCATTGGAATCAACCTTGCCGTGTTTCTGATTCTGAGTCTGGTCAGGGTGATTTTCTTCCTGTTTTCTTTGGGGCGGGCTGGTGATATGCTCAGCGGATGGCTGGCTGTCCCTTCCCACCTGCCCGAGGTGCTCAGTAAGCCATGGACCCTGATAAGCTATATGTTCCTGCATTTCGAGCTCCTGCACCTGTTTTTCAATATGGTGGTGCTTTATGTCGGGGGCAGGCTTTTTTCGGATTTTATAGGTAAGGAGCGGCTGACGCCCACCTACCTGATCGGCGGTTTGTTTGGTGCGCTTTTTTATATTCTTTCATTTAATATTTTTCCGGCTTTTTCCGATGTGGTTTCCCATTCGGTTGCCCTGGGAGCATCGGCCTCGGTTCTGGCCATATTTATTGCCATAGCGGTATATATGCCCGACTTCAGGCTTCCCTTGCTGATCATCGGGTCTGTCAGGCTCAAATACATTGCCCTGTTCTTTGTAATCATAGACATTATCAGCATCGACAAGGGCAACCCTGGCGGACACCTTGCCCATCTGGGCGGAGCACTCTGGGGTTTCTTATATGCAAAGGCCCTGAAATCGGGAAAAGACCCGGCAAGGGGCCTGCAGTCCTGGCTAAGGGCAATTGCCAATCTGTTCAAACGCAAGCCTGTTATGAGGGTAAGGCATACAGGGCGGCCCTTATCCGATGAAAAGTACAATGCCGCCAGGGCCATGGATCGAAAAAAAATGGACGATATCCTGGACAAAATTTCCCAATTTGGCTACGATAGCCTTACCGCTGAAGAAAAACAATTCCTGTTTAGAATGGGAGACAAATCCTAAGGCAAATTCCCTATGGAATTTCAACTCATTTCCGACTTCACCCCCACCGGAGACCAACCGGAAGCCATAAAGCAGCTTTCTGAAGGAATCCTCAGCGGAGCCCCCTTTCAAACCCTATTGGGGGTAACGGGATCTGGAAAAACCTATACCGTTGCCAATGTTATTGAACAGGTGCAACGGCCCACCCTGGTGCTTAGCCACAACAAAACCCTGGCAGCCCAGTTATACGGAGAATTCCGTCAGTTTTTTCCCAACAATGCCGTGGAATACTTCGTTTCCTATTACGACTACTACCAGCCCGAGGCCTATATCCCCACCACCAACACCTATATTGAGAAGGACCTTTCTATCAATGACGAAATTGAGAAACTTCGTCTGAGTGCCTCCAGCGCCCTGCTTTCAGGCAGACGGGACGTGATTGTGGTGAGCTCTGTTTCATGCATTTACGGAATAGGGAATCCTGAGGATTTTAACCAAAACATCATTCGTATCTCCCGGGGAGATGTAATGAGCCGCAACCGCTTGCTGCACCGGCTGGTAGGCAGCCTGCACAGCAGGACCCAGGCAGAGTTTAAAAGGGGCAATTTCAGGGTTACCGGAGACACTGTGGATGTGTTTCCTGCCTATGCCGATGTTGCCTACCGCATTGTGTTCTGGGGAGACGAGATTGAAACCATTGAGTCGTTTTTCCCTGATAGCGGGCAAAAAATCGAGTCAATGGATCACCTGGCCATTTATCCGGCAAACATCTTTGTAACCTCTCAGGAAAGGATGAAAAGCGCCATCCATCAGATCCAGGACGATCTGATGGAGCAGATTGCATTTTTTCAGAACCATGGCAGGGAAATGGAGGCCAAAAGGTTGGAAGACAGGGTAAACTATGATCTTGAGATGATGCGGGAACTGGGCTATTGTTCCGGAATTGAAAACTACTCAAGATATTTTGACGGCCGGAAACCCGGAGCCAGGCCTTTCTGTCTGGTAGACTATTTCCCAAATGATTTCCTTTTGGTGGTAGATGAAAGCCACGTCACCATTCCCCAGTTGCATGCCATGTATGGCGGAGATTTGTCAAGAAAACAGAACCTGGTGGAATATGGCTTCAGGCTTCCGGCTGCCCTTGACAACCGCCCGCTGAAATTTCAGGAATTCGAGTCCATGATCCATCAGGCCATTTTTGTAAGTGCCACCCCGGCAGATTATGAACTCAGACAAAGCGGGGGTGTGGTGGTAGAACAGATCATCAGGCCCACCGGATTGCTTGATCCACCCATAGATGTGAGACCCAGTAAGAATCAGATAGACGACCTGCTTCATGAAATACGAATCAGGGAAAACAGAAGCGAAATGACTCTGGTAACCACTCTGACCAAAAGAATGGAAGAGTAACTCACCGATTACCTTTCCCAGGCGGGCGTACTATGCCGGTATATTCATTCTGATGTAGACACCCTTGAGCGGGTGGAAATACTGCGCGACCTGCGTCTGGGCAAGTTCGATGTGCTGATTGGCGTAAACCTGCTGCGCGAAGGCCTGGACCTTCCGGAGGTGTCCCTGGTGGCCATTCTGGATGCAGACAAGGAAGGATTCCTTCGCTCGGAAAGAAGTCTGTTGCAAACTGCCGGCCGGGCGGCCAGGAATCTCAATGCCCTGGTGATCATGTATGCCGATAAGATTACCCGCTCCATGCAGCTCACTATCGATGAGACCAACCGCAAAAGGGAAAAGCAAATCCAATACAACGAAAAGCACGGCATCACCCCTACCCAGATCATCAAATCTATTGAATCCATTCATGGGCAAACCCGGGTAGCCGATGGCAAAAAACCGGAATCCTACTATCAGGAAAAATCAGAGGTAAGTCTGGTTGCCGACCCTGTGGTGCAAAGCATGGGCAAAGAGCAGCTCATCAAGGCAATAAACCGCACCAAAAAGGAAATGAACCGGGCAGCCAAAGACCTGGACTTCCCCGAGGCCGCCCGTCTCAGGGACGAAATGTTTGCCCTGGAGAAGATTTTCAGTGAAAAATTCCTCTGAACCTGAACCTCCGAAATATTTGGTTAAGCCAAGAGTTTGTTATAATTTCGCATACCATTTTATCAATTAAAACAATATAGCCGTGGATATTTTTGAAAGGGTATTAAACAGAATGGGGCCACTTGGCCAATATGCCGCTCAGGTACATGGGTACTTTACATTTCCTAAGCTTGAGGGCGATATTTCCAGCAGAATGGTGTTTCAGGGCAAAGAACGCCTGGTATGGAGTCTGAATAACTATCTGGGGCTTGCCAATCACCCGGAAGTAAGAAAGGCTGATGCCGATGCCGCGGCAAATTACGGATTGGCCCTGCCCATGGGAGCCAGAATGATGTCCGGACAAACGAATTATCATGAGCAACTCGAACTCGAACTGGCTGCATTTGTGGGAATGGAATCGGCCTATTTGCTGAATTTCGGTTACCAGGGCATGGTGTCTATCATTGATTCCCTGCTCGATCGCAAAGATGTGGTGGTATACGATTCAGAAGCACATGCCTGCATCATAGACGGATTGCGCATGCATCTGGGGAAACGCTTTGTTTATCCCCACAACAATATGGAAAGC
>CAZFOI010000056.1:0-8286 GCA_964520605.1 uncultured Bacteroidales bacterium | reverse complement strand
GGAAGTCCGAGTTTGCGGGCATCCATCGGACTGATCACAAAATCCAGTATGGAACGGTTCACCAGATGGGATTCATCCAATTTAAGCAACTGACAGGCAGATTTGTTGGCAAAGCGTATCATGTCCTTATCGTCAGTAAAAATCAGGCCCTCATTCATATTCATAATGAGCTTCTCATAGCGGTTTTCACTTCTGGCCAGGGCATCCCGGGTGCTCTGCTCTTCCTGTCTGAAGTCTTCCAGCTGCTTTACATAGGTTTGTTGCATCCGTCTCAGCAAAACAAATACAATCACGGTTCCTGACATCAGGGCAAGAGCCAGAACGATGGTCATGATCAAACAAGCCGTTGGGTTCATAGCCTGTATTTTTTATGTTGATGTTAGTATAGTTTGGCCCGCTTTATCAGAAAGGACAGCAGCACCTTTTCATATCCCTGGTTTATCTCAGCCGGAACAAAATCGATGCGATTCTGCAGGCAACGCAGGCGTATTTCATGGAATCTCTCATTTGTTTTCCGTATGTAGGCTTCCCTTATGTCTCGCGGATTAAGCCTGAGCTCCTGTCCGGTTTCCATATCCACAAATCTGGTGGGGCGTTTGTCAAAATCAAACTCCAGCTCTTTGCTTCTTTCATAAACATGAAACAGTATCACCTCATGTTTATTATGCTTCATATGCTGCAGGGCAGAGAAAACATCCTTTAGTGCCCGGTCTTCTTCCAGCATATCAGAAAAGATGACCACCAGGGATCGTTTGTGCAGGTTATCGGCCAGATAATGCATCAGGGATGCCGTATCCGTTGGCTTGTTTAGTGGGTGGCTGCCATGAGTATAGAGTTTTTCCAGATGGTTCATAATCATCTGATGGTGCACACTGCTCGAACGCGCAGGCGTATGCAGTTCGGTATGATCCGATATCAGGCTTAAACCAACTGCATCTCTTTGTTTCTTCAAAAGGTAGGAAATGGCTGCGGCACATTCAACCGAAAAGGCAATTTTGCTGGCCTGGGTGCGATCCTGATGCGGAAAATACATTGAGGAGGAATTGTCCAGAATAAGCTGGCACCTCAGATTGGTTTCCTCCTCGAAACGCTTTACAAACAACTTCTCGGTTCGGCCATAAAGCTTCCAGTCTATATGCCGGGTGCTCTCCCCCGGATTATAGATTCTGTGCTCTGCAAACTCAACGGAAAACCCGTGAAAAGGGCTTTTATGCAGGCCTGTAATAAAACCCTCTACCACCTGACGGGCAAGCAGTTCCAGCTTGCCCGAAAAACGGGGAATTTTCGGGTCTGAATGCCGGATCACAACAAGGCTTCTACCTTGGTTACAAGGACAGATTTGGGAACGGCACCAACCTGCTTATCGGCAACCTCACCATTCTTGAAAAACAATATGGTGGGAATATTCCTGATGCCATAGCGCATGGCCACATCGGGATTGGAGTCTACGTCCAGCTTGCCTACAACGGCTTTCCCATCATAATCCCGGCCAATCTCTTCTACAATCGGGCCAACCATTCTGCAGGGGCCGCACCATTCTGCCCAAAAATCCACCAGTACGGGCTTGTCTGATTTCAATACGATTTCGTCAAAATTTGCATCGGTAATTTCAAGTGCCATAGGATCAATTTATAGAATGGATAAATGTTTGTGTATACTTTCACAAATATAGCAAATTGCTAATTCAGCTTGTACTTAAATTCATATTGTTTCAGCATTTCGGTTAGGAACCCCAGGGGTTCCACCCTGATTTTGCGCGATTGCAGTTCCAGGCTATACTTGTCTACCCGGTCTACCAGTATAATTTTAAGTTTGATTTTCCCTTTGTGCTTTTTGGCACATTGGGAGATGGTTTTTGACAGGTCTTCTGTAATATCCGGCAGCTGAAACTGCAATTCCACACAGCTGATTTTGTCCTCGGCCAGATCAGACAATAGGCCCATGGATTTTACCTTTACTTCCATGTCTGCCGGGTTGCGCCTGCTTTCCTGTATTCTGGCCTTGATGTACACAAATTGTTGATTCTCCAGGAAATGCTTCATTTTCAGGTAATCCTCCGAGAACAGGAAGAGGGAGTAAGAGTCATTGTAATCCTCAATCTGAAATGTCCCGAAGGGTTTCCCGGTTTTGCCATATTTATGGGTTGCCCCGGTAATAATACCCGCAAAGCACACATCTTTGTTTCTGTATGCCTGAAGGTTGCGCAGATCTCCCACGGTAATGTTGCATACCTGGTCTATTAATAGTTTGTACCCATCAAGGGGATGACCTGAAATATACATGCCGGTAACCTCTTTCTCGTTGCGAAGCATCTCAAGTTTGTCCCAGGGGGCGCATGCCGGTATTTCCGGATCAGGGATTTCTGCATCGGCACTCTCTTCAAAAAGACTCATCTGGGAGGTGCTCTCGCGCAGCAGCACCATATTGGTGTGCCTGATGATCCTGTCTATGAAATTTGTCTGACCATTGTCTTCCGAATGGAAGAACTGTGCCCGGTGGCAATCTGGAAAACCGTCAAAAGCCCCTGCCCTGGCCAGGGATTCAATTACTTTTTTATTCACGCTTCTCAGGTTTACCCTGCGGGCAAAATCAAAGATGTTCTTAAACGGGCCGTTTGCTTCCCTTTCGGTAACTATTGCCTCGACGGCCCCCTCTCCAACGCCTTTAACCGCACCCAGACCAAAGCGGATCTCTCCCTTCTCGTTAACCACAAATCGGAACATACTCTCATTCACATCAGGGCCAAGTACCGGAATTTCCTGGCGGTGGCACTCTTCCATGAACTGGGTAATTTTCTTTATGTCACTGAAGTTGTGCGTAAGCACGGCTGCCATGTACTCCGGCTTATAATTGGCCTTCAGATAGGCCGTACGATAGGCAACCACCGAGTAGGCGGCCGAGTGGGAACGGTTAAAACCGTACTGTGCAAATCGGGACATGACTTCAAAAATCCGGGAAGCCTGTTCCGCTTCAATGCCTTTTTTGGATGCGCCCTCAATAAAAACCGCCCTTTGACGGTCCATTTCCTCCATCTTTTTTTTGCCCATGGCCCTTCTGAGAATGTCGGCACTGGCCAGGGAAAATCCTGCCATGATCTGGGCTGCCTGCATGATCTGCTCCTGGTAAACCATAATCCCGTAAGTGGGTTTCAGTATCTCTTCTAACCAGGGATGGGGATACTCCACTTCCTGCCGGCCATGCTTGCGATTGATAAACAGCGGAATAAACTCCATGGGACCAGGCCTGTACAGCGCATTCATGGCAATCAGGTCTTCCAGATTGGTTGGTTTTAGTTCCTTAAGGTATTCCCGCATGCCATTGGATTCAAACTGGAAAGTACCAACGGTATCGCCCCTTTGGTAAAGGGCGAAGGTGTCCGGATCATCAAGGGGAATGTTTTCAATGTCAATTTTTACCCCAAATCGCTTCTCAATATTCTTCAGGGCATCCTTGATTATGGAAAGGGTCTTTAACCCCAGAAAATCCATTTTCAGCATGCCCACATGCTCCACGTATTTGCCTTCGTATTGGGTTACCGGCAGATCAGAGTCCTTCTGGGTACTTAAAGGAAGACATTCCATCAGGTTTTTGGGTCCGATAATCACCCCGCAGGCATGCACCCCGGTCTGTCTGTTCGATCCCTCGAGTTGCTGGGCATATTTGAGGGTTTCCCTTATCAACGGATTGGCATCGTCAAGGGCCTGGGCCAGTTCCGGAACCTCTTTGTAGGCCTGGGCAAGGGTAACACCCTGGCGTTCGGGAACCAGCTTGGCCAAGCGATCGGCTTCAGGCAAAGGCAGTTTCAGGACCCTGGCCACATCCCTGATGGATGATTTGGCAGCCATGCTGCCGAAGGTAACGATCTGGGCTACCTTTTCCCGGCCGTATTTGTCTATTACATAATCAAGCACCCGCTCACGGCCCTCATCATCAAAGTCAATGTCGATGTCGGGCATGGATATGCGTTCAGGGTTCAGGAATCGCTCAAACAGGAGATTGTACTGTATGGGGTCAACAGACGTAATACCGGTGCAATAAGCAACGGCCGATCCGGCAGCGCTGCCCCTGCCCGGCCCTACTGCCACATCCATCTCCCGGGCCTTGTTAATAAAGTCCTGAACGATAAGAAAATAGCCGGCAAAACCCATTTCGCGTATAACCTTCAGCTCAAACTCAAGTCTTTCCCTGATCTCATCGGTTACTTCCGGGTATAATCGCCTGGCACCCTTAAGCGCCAGATGATGGAGGTAATCGTCTTCCGATTCGAAGCCTTCTGGCAGCGGAAAGACCGGCAGGAGAATCTTCTTGGTGAAAATATCATAATCCTCCACCTTTTCGGCAATCTCCATGGTGTTGTGAATGGCCTCGGGAATATCCTCAAACAGGGCAAACATCTCTTCCCTGGTTTTCAGGTATTCTTCCCCTGAGTATTTCATTCTGTTGTCATCATCAATATCCCTGCCTGTCTGAAGGCAAACCAGAATATCATGGGCCCGCGCATCCCCTGCATTCACATAATGACAGTCATTCGTGCAAATAAGCTTTACATTGTATTCACGGGCTAACCGGATCAGATCCTGGTTCACCGGTTCCTGCTCCTTAAGACCATGTCTTTGCAATTCCAGGTAAAAGTCCTCTCCAAAAATGTCAAGATATTCAGCCAGAACTTCAGCTGCTTTTTCATATCCCTTCTCCATCAGGGCCTGGGGTATTTCTCCGCCAAGGCACGCAGAAGATGCCATGATGCCCTCACTGTATTTTTTCAGCAATTCTTTGTCGATGCGGGGCGTATAATAAAAGCCTTCTGTAAATCCGAGAGAAACCAGACGGGATAGATTCTCATAGCCCGTTTTGTTCTTTGCAAGCAGGACCATATGGTAACCACTTCTGTCTTCCCTCCCTTTTTTCTCAAAACGCGATCCTTCGGCAACATAGACTTCACATCCAATGATGGGTTTGATGCCTTTTTCCCTTGCTTTTTCTACAAAATGAATCACTCCGTACATGTTTCCATGATCGGTAATGGCAAGTGCCTTCATGCCGTCTGCAGCAGCTTTTTCAATCAGGGGCTCTATGGAACTTGCTCCGTCGAGGATGGAATATTGTGTGTGTACATGTAAATGAGTAAATTCTGCAGTGGTCATAGGCTAAAGATTTGCTGACATAAAAATATACAAAATCGCAGGTCGGTTTTTTAATAGTTATAAACAATCTTTCCCGACTTTGGTTAACAAACTTGAACAGATGCTTTTATAATTGAAAAAAAAGTCGGATATTTGCACCCCGAATTTTCTAGTTTTTAACCAATTATTTTTTTTCAATGCCAACAAAAATCAGACTACAGAGAAAAGGTAAGAAGGGACAGCCCTTTTACCACCTGGTAGTTGCGGACGGTCGTGCACCGAGAGATGGAAAGTTTATCGAGAGACTTGGCACTTACAATCCCATGACCCACCCTGCTACCATTGAAATTAACTTCGACCGGGCCCTTTATTGGGTGCAGGTGGGTGCTCAGCCTACAGATACGGCAAAGAGCATTCTGTCCCATCAGGGCGTATTACTCAAGCATCACCTTATCAAGGGAGTTACTAAAGGCGCCCTTAGCATGGAGCAGGTAGAAGAAAAATTCCAGGCCTGGATTAAGGAAAAGCAGGAAAAACTGCACAAATCCTCCAAAGACAAAGAAGAAGCAGAACGCGCTGATAATAAAAAGCGTCTGGAAGAAGAAAAGAAAATCAATGAGCAGAAAGCCGCAGAACTTGCCAAAAAACGCGCCAAGGCCAAACTCGGAGCAGAGGCTGCTGCACAACAGGAAGAGGTTGCTGAAGAAGCAGAAGTAGCCGAAGAAACTCCGGTTGCTGAAGAAACCCCGGTGGTTAAAGAAACTCCCGTAGCCGTTACCGAAGAAGCCCCTGCTGCTGAAGAAGCTCCGGCTGCTGAAGAGGCCCCTGCCGACGAAGAAACCGAAAAGCAGGCATAGTACAAAGCCCCTTTTGATGGATACATCCGATTGCTTTATCCTTGGTAGCATCACCCGTGCGTTTGGGTTCAAAGGCGAAGTGGTTGTTTACCTGGATGTGGATGATCCTGAGAAATACAAAAACCTGGAATCAGTTTTCGTTCAGATTGAAGGGAAACTGATTCCTTTTTTTATTAAAAAGTGGTCGCTTCGACCCAACTCCCGTGAAGCTGTTGCGGCCTTTGAAGGCATGGATAGCGAAGAAAAGGCCACCGCCATGCGGGGCCGCCCGGTGTATCTGCCATTGTCCCGCCTGCCAAAACTGGGAGAAAACCAGTTCTATTATCACGAAGTGGAAGGCTTCATGGTAAACGACCTTGAAAAAGGCAGGATCGGGGAACTGATATCCGTTCTGGACCTTCCGGGCAATCCCCTGCTACAGATTGCCCATGGAAGCAAAGAAGTCCTGATTCCCTTGCGCGATGAGTTTATTTCAAAGGTAGACAAAGCCCAAAGGGTTCTGTACATCAAGTCGCCTCCCGGGCTGATTGACCTTTATCTGAATGAGTCGGAAAGCCTTGAAGACGAATAACCCCCGCTTGTTTCACTTTAAACGGTTTTCGCTGTCAGACGAAGGCTGTGGCATGAAAATCGGCACCGACGGGGTGCTGCTGGGCGCCATAGCATCGGGGTTTCCCTGCACCCGTGTGCTCGACATAGGAACGGGCTGTGGTTTAATTGCCCTCATGCTGGCCCAGGAAACTAAGGCTATTATAACCGGAATCGACCTTGACCCTGACGCCATTGAAAGGGCCAGCCTGAATGCAGGCGCCACTCCTTGGTCAAAGAATGTGCATTTCATTTGCAGCCCTTTTCAAAGATTTGCCCGGGATGCTTCCGAATCCTTTGATCTGATTGTATGCAACCCACCCTTTTTCGTCAATAGCCTGGTGTCGGCAGATGCCAAAAGAAGCACATCCAGACATGCCCACACCCTGCCATTGGCTGAGCTGTTCGACGGGGTAAACAAACTGCTCAAAGCCGGTGGTACTTTTGTTATAATACTGCCCCATAACCAGAAGGAAGAGGCTGTATCATCCGCTGCCAGATACCAACTGAATATACAGGCCTGCTGGGATATTTCACCAAAACCTGGCAGGAAACCCCACAGGGCAGTGCTCGCTTTCGGATATGAAATCCACCGGCCCGCCTATCACTTTCTTACGGTCGAAACGGAAGAAAGACACGCCTATTCTGATGCATATCGCCAACTAACCGGAGCATTCTATCCGGCCTTTTAAAAAAAAACCGTCCGGGACTTATTCCCGAACGGCATTTCCAATAATTCTCTGATTGGACTAATTCTGTTCGCCGTCTTCAATAGTATCGGTTTCTTCAACAACTTCTTCTTCAACAACAACTTCTGTTTCAGGCTCTTCAGTTACTTCTTCAGCCTGTTGTTTGGGTGCACAACCGGCAAATACAAAGAAACCGGCAAAGATTAAGCTCAAATACAACTTTTTCATGTGTTTTGGTTTTTTTGGGGTAAGACAGGGAAAACTCTCTGCAAAATTAACACATTTTTAACAACATAACGCTTGCAGAGCAAAATAATTTTCACGAACGGTGGTTTTTTGTCTTTCAAAAACCGGATTCCTCCGCCCGGGTGTTAAACGTTCAGGTTTTCCCCTTCAGATTTTGCCACAATGACCGCACCGCATGAGTCTCCCCATACATTCACGGTGGTACGGAACATGTCCAGTATCCTTTCAACGGCAAGAATCAGTCCCACTCCCTCCAGTGGAAGTCCTACAGCCGAGAGAATTATCGTAATCACCACCAGTCCCGCCGTGGGAATGCCGGCGGCTCCGATTGAAGCCAGCAGGGCGGTGATAACCACTATGAATTGCTGGTAGATGGAAAGGTCTATTCCATAGGCCTGGGCAATAAACAGGGCGGCTACGCATTCATACAGTGCCGTGCCGTTCATATTTACCGTAGCCCCCAGCGGCAGTACAAATCCGGTGATTTTGGAAGACACACCGCTGCGAGACTCCACGGCTTCCATGGCAAGGGGTAGCGCCGCGCTGCTGCTCGAGGTTGAAAAAGCCGTAAGAAGGGGCACCGACATATTCTTTGCGTGTTTCCTTGGGTTCACCCTCCCCATCAGCCTTAAGGTAAGCGGAAGGGTCACCGTACCATGCAAAACCAGGGCCCCGATAACCGTAAGCATAAAAACCCCCATACGGCCAAAAATCGGGAGCAGATTATCAGAGTGCTCTGCAACCAAGCCAGCCACTATCCCAAAGATTCCCAGCGGAGTAAAA
>CAZFOI010000055.1:0-8345 GCA_964520605.1 uncultured Bacteroidales bacterium | reverse complement strand
TGATGGTGGTGATCATGGCTTCATAAATCCCCCCTGCCAGCAAAGCAATATCAATATTCGAACCTGCCATGGCCATATTGTAGAATGCCCTTACCATCCCGATCACCGTTCCAAGAAACCCAAGCATGGGAGCGGCACCCGCAACGGTGGCAAGCACTGCAATATTTTTTTCCAGTTTGGACACCTCGAGTTTACCTACATTTTCAATGGCCGTATTGATATCATTCAGCGGCCTGCCAATTCTGACAATGCCCTTGGCGATCATTCTTGCAATCGGTGATTGGTTGTTACGACACAGGGCTTTGGCCGAATCTATCCTGCCATCGTGAATAAAATCGCGGATGTTGTTCATGAAGTTCGTTTCCTCTTTTGAGGCCCTGCTGATGGCCAGATAGCGCTCAATAAAAATGTATATGGCTACCAGAGAAAGAATAACCAGCGGAATCATGACAATGCCACCTTTCAGGGCAAGGTTCCAAATGGTTAAGGTCTCATGGGTGGGCATGGGCTCTGCAAGCAGCGACTCTGAAAGCTGGACCTGGGCACCTGTCTGAACCTGAAGCAAAAGTGCGTTAAACATAGACGGAGGGTTTATTTAATTGGTCTTTAGTATAAATAACTTTACAGATGGTGAATTATTATTTCCATGCAAAAATAATGCAGAAACACATGCCGCCCACCACCCGGGTTTATTTTGGCATGGGGTTTTTTTCAATATATACGCTTGTGGATGGGAAAGCAAAGTCGGCTCCATGGGTTTTTACAATATCCATGATTTTATAGTTGATCTCTTCCCTTACATCAATGAAAGTTACAAAATCCATCGTATCAACAAAATACACAATCATGATATCCAGACTGCTCGGGCCGAATTCACTAAACCTTACCCTGCCTCCTTCTGTTGTTTTGGGGTGGTTGTCTATATAATCCTGAATGTCTTTCACAATGGCCCTTAATTGCTCAGCACGGGTTGAATAGGTAAGTCCTATGGTGTAATTTGCGCGGCGGGAAGTACGCAAGCTGAGGTTGTCTACCTCACTGTCTACCATTTTCTTATTCGGAACAGTGACAAAACTTTTATCCAGCGTGCGAAGGCGGGAAGACCTGAAGCCAACCCTTTCAACTACTCCGGTAATTCCGGCTACGGTAACCATATCGCCTGCAACAAAAGGTTTGTCAAGAAAAATGGTAAGTGATCCAAAAAGGTTCTCCAGGCTTTCCCTTGCTGCAAGGGCAATAGCCAGCCCGCCAATACCAAGACCTGCTACCAGAGCCCCTATATCGATACCGAAAACCGATCCCAGAATAATCAGGATGCCGAAAACCACCACCACCACCTTCAGGCTGTCTACCAAAAATGGCACTACCTGGGCTGAAAACCTCGGGCTGCTGTCAGACGCCCTGTGCAACAATACCAGACGCATAAACTCAGCCCCTCTGAGCAAAATTCGAATAATACTGATAAACAGTAGGGTAACAAAGCCCTTGTGCAAAATCATATTGAGTCCAAAAACATCTCTTGGCGCCATTTCCCACTCCTGAGGAAAGGAAAGACCGGTAAAAGCCAGAAATACAAAAACAAGCATCAGGGTCTGGCTTACGGGCTTATGAAGCAATTTGTGAAATTCTCCGGAAGGGATTCCGCTGGCACTTCTTTCTATCAGTCTGTATAACAGTCGATTGGATAATTTGGAGATAAACCGTCTGAAAACCAGACCCGCCATAATAATCAGGATAAAGCTAAGGTATTGCCAGAGGGTGTTCCCCAATAATTCAAATTCCAAATAATCCAGTACTGTCTCCATATCAAAGGGCTTTCCCGCAAATATACCCATTTTTATCAGGATTAAATAATGGTTAATGAGGGAGCGGTTTGCTTCATTTTTTGTAACTTTACGCTCCCATTAAAAATATGAAACTATTATGGCGAAGATAAAAGTAGCAATCAACGGTTTCGGACGCATCGGGCGTCTGAGCCTTAAAGCAGCCCTGAACAGCAATGACATTGACATCATTGCGGTAAATGACCTTACAGACAGTGCCACCCTTGCCCATCTGCTAAAATACGATTCCGTTCACGGCAAATTCCCCGGAAGCGTCATGGCTGAAGGAGAATACCTGGTGGTAAACGGGAATAAGATCAGGGTTTTTTCAGAGAAAGACCCGGCAAATCTGCCATGGAAAGACCTGGGCGTTGATGTGGTTATTGAATCAACCGGCGTTTTCCGCGACAGGGAAAAAATCAGCAAACACCTACAGGCAGGTGCATCAAAAGTGGTTCTCTGTGTGCCATCCAAAACGGCTGCAGATGTGGACGCCACTGTGGTTCTCGGCGTAAACGACAGCGACATTCAGCCACAGCACCAGATATACTCCAATGCTTCCTGTACCACCAATTGCCTTGCACCGGTTGCCAAGGTACTGAATGACCACTTCGGAATAAAAAGGGGATTGATGAACACCATTCATTCCTACACCAATGACCAGATTATTTTGGATGCACCCCATAAAGACCTCCGAAGGGCACGTGCAGCAGCCATGTCAATTATACCAACAACAACCGGAGCGGCAAAAGCAGTCGGTCTGGTAATTCCGGAGCTAAAAGGCAAACTGGATGGTTTTGCCATGCGTGTTCCCACACCCGACGGTTCAGTAGTTGACCTCACTGTGGAACTCTCACGTGCGGTTACCAAGGATGAGATTAACGCAGCCGTTAAAGCAGCAGCAGAAGGCCCCATGAAAGGCATTCTTGAATACTGCATGGATCCGATTGTTTCTGCCGACGTTATCGGGAACACCCACTCATCAGTATTTGACTCCCAACTCACCCAGGTTATTGACGGTAATTTCGTAAAAGTAGTTACCTGGTATGACAACGAGTTTGGCTATGCCAACCGGGTGGTAGACCTGATTTCAAAAATCAGTTAGATTTTTATACAGCAGATAAGCGGCGCCCTGAAAATGGCGCCGTTTTTTTATTCCCTAATGTGCCGGCTTGAATCTTTCCAGGTGAATTTCACCCTGATCAAGCACAGCATAGGAGAAATGTTGAACCCAGTCTCCCGTATTTACATAAAAGGCACCCGGGGCAATTTCTTCATGCAATGGCAGGTGGCGGTGGCCGAAAATATAATAATCATGAGCTGAATTGGCATGCACCTGCTGGCAGTACCTGAACAGAACTTCCTTTTCTTTTCCAAGATAGACCTTGTCAGAAACCCTGTTATACCTTCGGCTGCTGCCTGAAAGAAACAAGGCAAGCCTGATTCCCGTGCCAGGATGTATAAAAGCGAACATTCTCTGGCAAAAACGGGAAGAAAATACCCTTCGAATCATTTTAAAAGAGTAGTCTCCTTTTCCAAGCCCGTCGCCATGGCCAATCATCAGCTTCTTGCCGTGCCGGTTGAAAAAAACTGTACCACGATGAACAATCAGACCCACCTCATTTTCAAGGTAACCAAATGTCCACATATCATGGTTCCCTGTGAAATAATGAACAGGGATGCCCCGATCGGTAAGCTCCGCAAGTTTGCCCAGCAACCTGACATAACCCCTGGGTACCACATAACGGTATTCAAACCAGAAATCAAATATATCGCCCAATAAAAAGACTTCTGATGCATCTTCTGAAATCATTTCCAGCCAGTGAACAAGGGCCTTCTCCCTTTGCATGCTGGCATGGGCATCAGGTACCCCGAGATGACTGTCAGAGACAAAATATATCTTTTTCATTCAAGGCTACCTTATAACAAGTTTTTTGCCCCTGAACCTCAGATTCATCCATGCAATAATCAAACCTGCGCTTGCGAACATGATCAGACTGTAAATGGCCGGAGAAATGGCCATTACATCGTTGTGCAGCAGGGTGCTGGCAATCATGATACCGAGCGTACCATTTTGAATTCCTGATTCAATGGATATGGTAATGCTTTGGGTTATATTTAACCTGAACAAGCGCGCAGACAGATATCCCACAAACAGCATCACCAGATTCAAAGAAAGAGCAACGGGTCCTATGTTTTTAAAGGAACTGACAAAAATGTCGCGGTTGGTGTGTATGGCCGCAAAAATTATCACAAACAACAATATTCCGGAAATGAGTTTCACCGGTTTGTCCATTTTCAGTGCAAAGTTTCTGGCTTTGTTGCGAACAAACATGCCAATACTTACCGGCAGCAGGGTTACAAGGGTAAGTCTGATAATGGTGCCAACCACGGGCAATGGAACATATTCTCCGTGCTGCATAAAATAAGACAGGGAAAGATTGATGATCAGCGGAATGGTAATTATAGCTACTATGCTGCTAATGGCAGTAAGGGATATTGAAAGGGCCGTATCTCCTTTGGAAATATGGCTGATCAGATTGGATGTTGGTCCGCCGGGACAGGCAGCCAATACCATCACCCCAACGGCAAGCTCCATGTTGTCAAGACCAAAAAGCAGCAAAATAACAAATCCGATGAGCGGAAGAAGCAATATCTGGTTCACAAACCCAACCGCTGCAGCCTTTGGATACAAAACCACCCTTTTAAAATCATTTGGTGTAAGAGACAAACCCATTCCCAACATGATGATGGCCAAAGACAACGGAAGAAAAATATCGGTAAGAAAATTGGTTTCCATAGGATGATCATTGGTTAGCAATCTCACAAAGCTAATATTTTTCAAACATCTGTCTAAACAAAATTATTTAATCCATAAGCAATCACTTATGAGACCCTGGATGTATTTTTAATTAGACCAGATTTTAATTTCCCGTTTGCCACCCTGCCTCAATCCAAAATACCTATCTTTATCGGGTAACAACAAACACCAATCATACTATGGACAAGATCATCAAAGCACTGGAAACACTGAAAGGCAAAGCCATTGAGCCGGGAACCATAAGGGAGGCACTGAAAGACATCAATCTTAAAAACATTGTGATTGACAAGAGCAGTCTTGACATCGTTCCTGATGCCTTTAACCGGCGAATGATCATGACCGATCCTGTTCAGGTATATCTGATCATCTGGCCACCACAGTTTTTTTATCCCATTCATCAGCACAACAATTTCTGGGGATTTGTAATCCCCATTAAGGGGCTGCTCGCAGAAACCCTGTATGGGTACGCCCCAAACAAAAGAATGGTGTATATTCACCCCACCAAGAATTTCAACCCCGGTGAATTGATCTATGAACCATTCAATGGGATTCACAAATTGCAAAATGCCTCCCCTATTGACGAGCTTATCACCCTTCACATCTACCATCCGCCCAAGTACGACTTTAAAGACACCACCATTTTCGATGCAAAAAACAGGCGCCTGGCCGTGTTAAATGAAAAAGCGGAGATTCTTAGCTGGGAACTCCCGGCCGACAATTATTCCAAAATAGAGGAGAATGCATACGAGCTGGAAAAGCTCTGGTAATACTATTCCGCAAATATGCGGCCCAATTCGGACTTGAGTTCCTGGATATCAAGTCCTTTGGCAATGATATTTCCCTTGCGGTCTACAAGCAGGTTGTATGGAATGCCTGTTACTCCATACAGCTGAACTACAGGTGAACTCCAAAACCTGAGGTCACTTACCTGGATCCATTCAAGGCGATCTTCCCTTATTCCGGCCAGCCATTGTTCCATGTTCCGGTCCAGGGAAACAGCATAGATTTCAAACCCCCTGGGACGATATTCATTATAAAGGGGCATAAGCTTGCGATTCATATTCCTGCATGGCGGACACCATGCAGCCCAGAAATCAATCAGAACAACCTGTCCGCGCAGGGAAGACAGGCTGATGGTATTTCCATCCGGATCGGGCAGCAGTATCTCCGGAGCAGGCATTCCGGGTTGAAGATTCTCCGCTGCTTCCCTTTTTAGGCTTTCCTGCCTGCTGATTTCATTAACCCTTCTCCTTAATTCAAGCACATGTCTGTTGGAAGAATGATTTTCATACAGGGTGGTGCTGAGTAAATCAAAAAAATGGAAGTGCTCAGACTCTTTGAGCACGAGCCTATTGCCGAAGTATTGATATAGCGCAATAATAGAGGCGAGTGAGTGGGGGTTTTCCTCAATAAAGTCCATTACAAACTGCTGATGCTCATGAAAAATTTCCTGGTATGTTTTATCCAGTTGGTACCGGGTCTCTCCAAAATCAGGGTCATTCTTTTTTGCACGATAAATCCGGCTTAATGAGTCGAGCTGTTGCATGCTTTTGTTAAGGCGGGTATTTAATACTGCCAGCAATTCTGAGCCCCGGGAACCGCTTACGGTATATGCTGCTGCCAGGTTAGTGGCATCAGCCTTTAGTCTCACTGACTCACCGGGTTCAAGCAAAAGGGTTATGCTGCCTCCCCCGGAATTCCGGAGAACATAAAACCCTGCCTCATCTAATTTTATGCTGAAGGAAAGCCTGCCATTTGCATCGGTGTGCAGGCTGTCAAGAGGAAGCGTATCAGCTATGGTAAGTTCCTCGAAGTATAATTCAATGTTCTCTGCATTGGACAGTTCGGCTGTAATGGTCACATTACCGGAATCTGTCCCGGGATGGCTGTTGCATGCCAAAAAAAATAGGGGCAACCAAATGATATACCTGCTCAGATTCATCTGCTTCTTTTACTATCCAAAGGCGCAAATATACCAGTTTGTTCCCTGAATATGTGGGATTTAATATTTTTTAACCATCGCAATACCTGCTAGCGATGGCGCCTTGGCTTTCCCATAAACATAAAGCCTCCGATAACAAAGAGAAATGTAAAAAAAGAGCTTAGAATAATGCGCTGAAAGGTCTGGAGAAAATCTGATAAACGAAAAACTTCCAAAAGGAACAGGCTGCTGTGGTGTACAAGAATCAGCAATACCGAATAGGTGGCAATCCAACGCAATCCCTGGTTAGCGATTCCCGGCACGGTTCCGGGTTCAAAATCCGATTTGACCGAAATAAGCCGAATTACACCCGGACGACAAAAAGCCATTAGTACCGAAGCTGCTGCGTGCATCCCCAAAGAGTCCATAAAAACATCAACCGTAAGGCCAAGTGCAAATGAAGCTGTGAGCAGGACCCATCCCCTTATATCGATTGGAAGGATCAGAACAAATAGCACATAAACATAGGGATTTATATAACCACCAAAGCGGATGTTGTTCAATATCAACACCTGAATCATCAGCAAAAGCAGAAAGGAAAGGACAAGCTGCAGTGGCCCGAAAACTCTCATAAAGTGACATTTTAATTGTTTGATTCCAGCTTTCGAACTTCATCTCCCAATAAATCGGAGACCACATGGACATGGCGCAATCTGTTAAAATCCACAGCGAGCTTAACTCTGGCTGTAAAAAAATTCTCTCCCCTTCTGATTTCAAAATCCTCAATTCTGCCAATATAGATATCAGAGGGAAATATACTGGAGAAACCGCTGGTGACAATACTGTCTCCGGGAAGGAGTTCAACATGACTCGGGATGTAACTCATGGTGGCATACCTGTAATCACCACCTTCCCAGCTCAGGGTTCCTATCTGGTCATTCTTTTTTATCCTTACACTCAGCTGCATGTCTTTATGAAGCAGTGACAAAACAGAGGCAAAATGGGCTGATACCTCATGAACGATTCCCACTACCCCGTCATTTACTATTACCCCCATATCCTTTTCAACACCATGACGGCTGCCCTTATTAAGGGTAAGATAATTGTTCCGCCTGTTAACAGAATTGTTGATTACTGAAGCATTAATGTACTCAAAGCGTGTAATAATAAGGCTATCGGAAGAAACATGCCTTTTCGTATCAGTAAACCAGATTGCCTCCGCGCTATTCTGTCTAAGGCGGGTGTTTTCCTCAGACAGCAGAAGGTTTTGATGCCTTAAGCCCAAATAGGTGTTGAAGTTGTCAATATGTCGGTAAACAAAACCCGTAATCATGCTTCCGGAGTGGAAAATATGCCTTCGATGGTAATGATTGTTGCGGGCCAGCAAAAAGATGGCTGTTGCCTGAAGCAGCAGAAATAAAAAAAAGAAGTAATACCTTACTATAAAGCTCCAAAGGTTGCGCATATGCCCTTTTGTATTTCAATCAGGCCTTTTGGATAAGCCTCCGGCGGCCAGGTCCTATTTTATCAGGAAGGGGAATTTATCAAAATTCTTTAAGGCGATCCCCGTCCCTCTTGCAACTGCCCTAAGCGGGTCTTCTGCCACGTGAACAGGCAGTCTTGTTTTCATTGAAATCCTTTTATCAAGCCCTCGCAGCAGGGAACCGCCCCCGGCCATGTAAATACCCGTTCTGTATATGTCAGCAGCCAGTTCCGGTGGTGTCATTTCCAGGGCATTCATTACTGCAGCTTCAATTTTGGAAATGGATTTATCAAGCGC
>CAZFOI010000054.1:4905-8377 GCA_964520605.1 uncultured Bacteroidales bacterium | reverse complement strand
TGTAGCAGACACAGGGGATGGCATTGCAGAGGACTTCAGGCAGCATATGTTCAATAAGTTCAGAAAATACGTTGCAAACTCCGATTACAACCTGACCGGAATCGGCCTGGGCCTGAACATTACACGTTCGTATATAGAACTAATGAATGGCCAAATCTGGGTTGAATCCGATCCGGGGAAAGGAAGTTTGTTCAAATTTGCCATTCCCTGGAAGCCGGTTTCTATAAAAAGTACTGATCTGGAGCAGGATGGTTTGCAACCGAAAGAAAAAAAAGTAATTTTGGTGGCTGAGGACGAGGAGCACAATTATGAATTGATTCAGGGTGTTTTGAATATCTATACCGATAATATCCGGCACGCATGGAACGGACAGGAAGCAGTTGATTTCCTGGAAATACTTCCAAAAATCGACCTGGTACTCATGGATATCAAAATGCCCGTGCTTAATGGCCTGGAAGCAACCCGGATCATTAAGGCAAAAAGGCCTGCTGTGCCCATAGTGGCCCTTTCTGCTTATACCATGCCCGAAGACCGCGAAAATGCCCTGAATGCCGGATGCGATGATTATATAGCCAAACCCGTAAGCATTCATGAATTGATGAATCTGGTGAAAAAATATTTTTAATATCCCATGCAGGAAAAAAATACAGAAAACCAATTGATTCAGCAGCTTCAGGAAACCCTGGATAGGGAAAGACATTTCAAAAGGGTGCTGGAAGGTGTCAGAAACGTAAATCAGCTGATAACCAAGACAACAGACTCCATGGAGCTGATTCAGCGGGCCCCGGAAATTCTGAGTGCCTCCATGGGCTATTACAATGCCTGGATCGTCCTGTTCGATGAAAACATGAAGGTTATTGCTTTCGCATCCTCAGGACTGGAGGGAAACCACAACAGGTTTTCCAAACAACTTGAAGAAGGAAAACTTCCGGATTGCATAAAAAAGGCTGTAAGACAAAAAAAACTCATCATTCAGAATGATCCGCCGGTTCAGTGCCCTGATTGCCTGCTTTCAGGAAAATACCATGAAAGGGCGGGCCTATGCCACCTGATTGAATATAACGAACTGGTATACGGGGCCATTGTGGTATCTGCACCGGGCCGCTTTGCCGAACTCAGGGAGGAACATGACTTGTTAAAGGAAGTAGCATACGACATTGGGTTCGCCCTGCACAATATGGAAATCAGAAAAGCCTTCCATGCTGCCCACAATCTGATCAAAAAAAACGAAGAAAGCCTCAGGATTACCCTCAGGTCTATTGGCGATGGAGTAATATCCACCGACCACCAGGGTCTGGTAACCAAATTGAATCCGGTGGCAGAAAAACTTACGGGATGGAAGCAGGAAGAGGCCTTTGGAAAACCCTTGCAGGATGTATTCTGTATCGTACACGCCACAACAAGAAAAAAAGTAAAAAACCCGGTAGAAACCGTACTTAAAACCGGAAAAACAGTTGGGCTTGCCAATCACACAGCCCTGATTTCCAAGGATGGCAAAGAATACCAGATCGCAGATACTGCGGCACCCATCGTCAATGACAGTGGAGAGATTGAAGGAGTGGTGCTGGTATTTTCTGATGTAACAGACAAGTATCAGCAGTTGGAGGCTGTAATTGAAAGTGAGGAAAAATTCCGCACCCTGATCAATATATCTTCAGATGCCCTTTTTATAAATCAAAACAACCAGGTGGTATTTGTCAATCCGGCAGCCATCACTTTATTCGGGGTTAACGGTGTGGAGGATCTGCTTGGAAGATCGCCTTTTGAGTTGTTTCATCCGGATGATCATGAATTGATAAGAAACAGGATCCGGTATATGCTATCCGAGGGCCACAGCGTAGACCCGGTTGAAGAAAGAATTGTCCGGTCAGATGGCAGCATTGTTCCGGTAGAAGTGATTGCCAGTCCCTTTATACTGAAAGGCAGCCTGGCCATTCAGGTGATTCTTCGCGACATTACCCCAAGGAAAAAAGCCGAAGCCGCATTACGTAAACAACATTTGTTTTTCGAACAGGTGTTCCTTCAATCCTCCATCAGCACCCAGATACTTGACCCCGACGGCTGGTGTGTAAGGATTAACCCCAAACTCACCGAACTCTTTGGAGTGGAACCTCAGGACATTGAAGGGGGTAAGTATAATATTTTCAAGGACGAAATGGTGATCCGGGCAGGGGTGACGGAACACCTGAAAAAAGTTTTCGAACAGAGAGTCCCGGCCCAGTGGGAGGTTGAGTTCGATATCGGCATTGCTGCCGACTCCCAGAATATACAGGTAAAAGACAAAGTCACCAAATGGTTTCGTAACTGGGCATTCCCTGTGATTGATGATAACGGAAAGCTGCTGAATGTGATCATCCAGCATACCGATGTTACCCGCGAAAAAGAATACATAGAAAAACTGAAAACCAGCGACAAAATATTTAATCACAGCCTGGATATGCTTTGCGTTGCAGGCTATGACGGGTATTTCAAATCCCTGAACCCGGCCTGGGAAAGAATTCTTGGCTGGACCACGGAAGAATTGCTCTCCAGGCCGTGGGTGGAATTTGTGCATCCGGACGACAGGGAAAGCACAGAACGTATTGGATCAACCATTATTGATGGCCAGGAGGTGTTTCGATTTGAGAACCGCTACGTATGCAAAGACGGAACTGAAAAATGGCTGTCATGGAATTCCTTTCCCTATCCGGATGAAAAGATCATGTTCGGGGTTGCAAGGGACATTACCGAGTTCCGTAAAAACATGCAGGTCCAGGGCGTGATTTACCGCATCGCAAGCTCATTGATGCTATCCAAAGACATGGAGGATTTTGTTTCTGTAATTGCGCATGAACTTTCATCCATTATCAACACCTCGAATTTTTATATTGCCTTATACAACCGGGAAACGGATATGCTCAGTATTCCCTATGAAAAAGACGAAAAGGACAATATCGAGACCTGGCCGGCCAGCCGTTCAGCCACTGGCCTGGCAATCAAAAGGAGGCAATCCGTCTTGTTGCGCAAGCAGGATGTTACTGATCTTGTAGATGCCGGCATTATAGATCTTATTGGCACTCCGTCAGAAGTTTGGCTTGGAATCCCATTGTACAGGGATGGTGAAGTATTTGGGGTATTGGCAGTGCAAAACTATGAACGCGCTGATGCCTTTGACGAATCAAGCATTGGGCTTCTGGAGTTTGTCTCCGGGCAGGTAAGCCTGGCTTTGCAAAGAAAGCTTGCCTATAATGAATTGTTGGAGGCAAAAAACAAAGCCGAGAAAAGCGACCGGCTCAAGACGTCCTTTTTGAACAATCTGTCTCATGAGATCAGAACGCCCATGAATGCCATCATGGGTTATTCAGAGATTCTGAACGAACCCGGCCTTGATCGTGAACAAACCGCCCGCTTAACCGGCATCATCAGCAATAGCTCCAGGCAATTGCTGAATATCATTAACGAGATCCTGAGCATTTCATCCATTGAGGCAGGG